>NZ_JBNTJX010000014.1:0-82125 GCF_051195075.1 Halobaculum sp. EA56 | reverse complement strand
GTCACCGTCGACGTGACGGACGACACCTGCCCGTGGAACGACGGCACCTACCGCCTGCGCGTCGCGGACGGGCACGGGCGGGTCGACGCCGTCCGCGACGGGGCGGACGCGGCCGTCTCGCTCGACGTCGGCGCCCTGACGCGGCTCGTGGTCGGATCCCACGGCGTCGACCGGCTGGTCGAACTCGGCGACGTGACGGTCGCCGACGGGACGATCCGACGCACGCTCGCGGCAGCGTTCCCCCCGGCGGAGCCGTACCTTCGGGAGAGGTTTTGAGCGCCCCCGCTGTGGGTTCGTTTAGCGTCGCGTCCGCGGAGAACATGCGACACTCTAATGTTGGTGAGGTAATACGTCCGGCGCATGGGAGGCGACCAGATACGGATCAGTTGTCCGGTGTGCGAAGACTGGCTGGAGGCGAGCTACCGGGACACGCAGGTGCGGTGCGAGTGCGGTGCGGAGGTGGCGGTGACGGTAACCCAGATCAAGTAGGCGGTCGGACGGGGAGCCCCGGTCACGGCGTCGACACGGTATCCGGCCGGATCACGGCGGGACCCCATCGGGCGTCCCCGGGAGTGACGGTCCGCGACCGGGACCCTCGGGTTCCGGGAACGGAGTCCGAGCCGTTCGTGAGTTCATCGGTACCAATCGGCATACAATTTTTAAATTAGCAACACGATACGGGAACGTGACCGAAATGGGAGACTCAGTCGGAAATTTCGCGCTTCCCGGAACGGAAGGTGACGGAATTCGTCGATACCGGCTGAGCGACTACACGGACACCGGGGCCGTCGTCCTCGCGTTTTACCCGTTCGACTTCAGCCCCGTCTGTACCGACGTCCTCTGCCGGTTTCGGGACGCCGAGTTCCTCTCGCTCACCGAGGACGTGGACGTGTTCGGGATCTCGCGCGACTCGTGTTACGCCCACCGGCGGTTCATCGAGGAGTACGACCTGTCGTTCCCGCTGCTGAGCGATACGACCGGCCGCGTTACCGAGGCGTTCGATCTGGCGTACGACGAATGGGAACTCCACGAGGGAGTTCCGAAACGCGCGCTCGTGACCGTCGACGACTCCGACACCGTCCGCTACCGGTGGGAAACCGAGGACGCGTACGTCAGCCCCGACTTCGAGGAACTCCACCAGACGGTCCTCTCGCTGGTGGATGCCGACCCGTGACGGGAAACGGAGGGGGCGTCCCGATCCTCGCCTGCCGGGAACGCACTCGTTCGACTTCCGTATCCACCTCTTCTCCGTGATCCGAAGGCGGACTACCGTCTCAGTTTCGGTAGAACGTCGAAATTGGGTGGCTGGGGAGCCAACGGCCCAATTCAATCCGGCACGGCACCGGATTAATTTCGGATGGGCCAACGCGGGTAAGGGGTCGCCGTCTGGCGATTTTCCGATTTCGTCGGCTGTGAGACGACGCGACATACCTACACGTCCTCCGAGATATATTCCCGGCGACGAAGCATCCGCTCGCGCTCGCCCGCCTGGTCGTAATGCTGTTCCATCGTCTCCTCGGTCATGTCCACCCGGTCGCCCAGGAACGGCTTCGGCGTCCCACTGTCCAGGTGCGCGGTCACCGAGCCCGTCCGGATGGCGTGGGGGGACCGCGAGGACGGGCACTTGCTCGCCTGCCGAGGGTTCGCGGCGTCGCACTCGTCGGGGTCCCGGTCGTGGGGACACTCGACGCCGTACTTGCAGGGCCGGGTGGCCCGGTACATGTCCTGCTTGATCGTCCCGACCGCGACCCGGCCCTGTCTCGTGGTCAGCAACGGCGCGCGGTTGTGTTCGTCGACGATCTCGACCCGCGGGCCGTCGATGTAGTCCTGGATCACCTCGGCCACGCGGTCGAGCAGGTACACGTCCCGGTTCGACCACTCGCCGTTCTTGAGCGGGGTGTCCGACTCCGGGCGGTGACGAACCTGCAACGCGGGTTCGTCCGGGTCGAAGTCGCCCAGGTCGAGCGCGCGCAGGCCGCCCCGGCGCATCGAGGTGCGCCAGAGGATCAGCAGCTCGACGTGGATCCGGGAGGCGTACTTGTACTGCGCGAGGTACTCCAGCGCCGCCTGCGCCTGCGCCGTCTCCAGCATCTCCTCGTTGGCCTGGTCCGCCTTGGGGACCGTCGGGAGCAAGATCTTCTCGTGGAGGTTCTCGGGGACCGCCTCGACCGAGGCCGCGACGCGGAGGAACTGGCGCAGCGTCGAGAGCTGGCCCTGGAGGGTGATCGTCTTTAGGTCGTCATCCTCCCGGCGGTGGATGCGGAATTCATGGAGATCCATCCCCGAGAGGTCCGACATGCTGTAGATGCCGTTCTCCTCGCACCATTCGACGAACGGGCGGATGCGGTACTCATGGGACTGGAGGGTCTGTTTGGAAACCTCATCGCGACGCTGCTGGAGATAGATGTCCAGCATCGTCGAGGGAGGGACGTCTTCGAGGTCGTCGCTCATGCATTCCACCCTGACGCCGTGGGGTTATTTGAGGTCGAGCCTTGTCCGGAGTGAAAGTGAATCCACTTTCGCTCCGCGTGCGGGGCGAGACTCTTTATAGGCGATTCGGCGGATTCATTACCGCGGCTGGGGTTCTCGTACATGGCTTTCTGCCTGGATCAGGAAGCCCACGCGGGCCGGCTGCGATCACAGCGCGGCCCGCTTCTTCATGGACCCGTCGAGCAGCGACGTGTCCGGAAGTGCTTCCGTTGATACCACGCGAGGAATGACAGGTACTTAGTTCTATCTCACTTAGAAGTGAGATATTAATCAACTACTACTGAACCCCCGCTTCGAGTCCGGAGTTGATAACACGATGATTCTGGACTGTGAGTATATGCGAGCGCGGGTGGACTGGATGCAATATCCAGGCGACGACCGGATTCTGGAACTGTTAGACGAATCCGGGATGATCCTCTCACCCGCGGTTATCGCTGCAAACATCGATTTGAGTCGGGAGTATATCACGCGTCGATTGAAGGCATTGAGAGAACACGAGCTCGTTGAGCGTGTGGATACTGGTCGGGGACACCACCAGATCACTCAGAAAGGAAAAAAATACCTATCAGGCGAGTTAGACGAAAGTTGTTTGAAGTAGTTATTCGCTTGACTTTACTGCTTTATTAAGCAATACAAATACCCAAAAGCACCTTACTACTCTAAAAATAACTACGATAAACGATAGAACGGCTAAGTATCCCAATATAAGTCCTAATGTCGAATTAAAAAAGCTTTCAACAGCAAATACCGTAACAGTGAATGTATATATCCATACGACACCTATGATAGCAACTGAAAGAAAGAAAACCTGAGTTATATCTTTATAATGGCCTTGTGTCTTCAGCTTTTTTACCGCTCTATTCTTCTCAAATTGAGACTCAAACGTGTACACAATCGCAAGTACAGTGAAAAGAAGACCTAAGACTGTAGTTATAGTTGAATTGAATGGACCAATATTCTTCACAACAATTCGTGGATGACCAGCCCAATATAAAATCCCAAATACAATTATAGATATGACTACTGATATTAGAATATCTTTTCTTAACTCCTTCTTGGGTGAACTCACTGGTTTTGAATTTTAACGCTGTACTAGTCTTTGACACAATTCAGCGCCCAGTTGGGAATCGAACATACCGTAGCCAGAGGTATCTATTTTCTCTTTCTTGACGTTGTCAGCTAAATTTTCTTCAACTTCTTCATCACCTTCCAGACCCACTATTCGGAAAGTGTTCATGATTCGAGGGAAATCAATCTGGCTAATGGACTCTTCCACCGTACTGTGACCGAATCCGAGCTGCTCTAAAATGTTCCCAACCGCCTCATCAACACGCGACTCTTCAACATCGCCTTGATGTAAGCTTGCCGTAAACTTCAATCTGTAGTCGTCCGGAATTGAAGATTCCAAGCCTCCTTGGTAATCTCGTTCGATATATTCTTTTGGGTTTTTCTTAAAACTCACTTCTATTTTCTTCAAATCCATGCGAAGCAATTCATCAATATTTAGGTCATCAACCATTTCTGTCTCATATTTTAATTTGTATTGCTCGTCTAAGTCGATATGATTATCGATATGGTTTGATATTACTCCTATTCCTGGAGTTTGGAATCCGACTTCAACAAGTATTTTGAACCTGTGTGGTGCGAGCTGTACACCGTAATCAACATAATCGACATTTATGTCACCTGTTTGACCTTCATCGTCTAATTCTTCAGATAATAGATTCATTTCTCCGTCACTTGTTAACCTTACAAAGCTTGACTCATCTCTAGTCCGAACTATTACACCATGGTATTGTTCGTTCTGTATCTGTTGGAATTGTGTTGAGTATCTTTTATCCTCATTTTGAGAAATTTGCTCAAACTCTTCTGGAAAAAGTCCGCCGTCTATAGCATCGGTTGGATCAATTCTTCGTCCATCTTCGCCCTCAATCCAGAGATTATAATGATAAAACTTGGTTGTGGCCATAAGAAAGACTCACTTGTCGAACTGGTATAAAACTGATTGTTAATAGTACGGGCGCGCTCGGACCCACAGGGGGCCACTCGCGCGCCGCCTCCCCATCGGCCCGCTCTCTATGAGGAGAGAGGGAGGGATGCACGCTGATCGCGGTCCCCAGAAGATGCGCAGGGGACCAGCGGCCACTCGCTCAGTCAGGTTGAAGAAATGTAGATGTCAGAGCTAACTTTCACATAGACTCTGTATTGACCGTCTTCGTCGAGAACGTCTGTGACATAATCCAATTCTTCAACATCTTCTCTCTGGAGTCCCGCAGCCGGGATAGATACGTCGTCAGTAGTACTCCCGGAGGAATCGGGACTCTTTCTACCCTCAAATTCAGCTTCAATACGCGCAGCGGCTTTTTCGCTGTTTGACATCGTGTCTATACTTCATAAGGAGCTTAATGAGTTTTTCCCCGAGTAACAAAAAAATATTGAAATTAGCTTATTTGAGTACCTGAAGATAGCCGGCCCAATCCCGATCCGCTTCAAAGAGCCCTTCTTCGAGATTCCATGACCAAGGAGCCGTATCGTCTGGATCGTACTCTACACTCGTCGGCTCAAGTTCTCCAACGGCGCCGGAGAAGATCGCATTCGACGGCCGGTCGGCGTCGGCCGCCCAGTTCGAGAAGAACTCCGCAACCTTCTTTTCTGACTTCCAGACGCCGAGTGTCGTCAGCCGCTTGCCCTCGGGATGGTAGTCCTTCCCCGAGTGAACGACGTTCAACTGTACGTCGACGCCGAGTTTCGCCATCCGCTTGGCGACGGGCGTCCACTGCGTTGCGACCTCGCGGCTGTGAGTGCGCGCGTCCATGTGGGTCGAACACTCGTCGAGCAGCACGGCCTTCGGCCGCTCGCGATGCTCGATCAGCAGCTCGGTCAGTTCGTGCATCGACGTGACGCGGATGTCGGTCAGCGACCCGGCCGCGTTCGAGAGGACGAGGAGATCGTCCACCAGCTGCTTGCGGAGTTCGACCAGGAGCCAGGCGGCGTTCGTCTTCCCCGTCTCCGGGTTCCCACCGACCGAGACGAACGCAGGGGCGCCGTGGTTGTCGAGTTCCGCCGAGAGCTTCGAGAGCAGCCGCATTTGGGAGGCGGTCAACTCGGCTTCGGTCAGGCCGACGATCGTCGCCAGCTGCTCGCGACGGCCGTCCATCACCGCGTGGGTCGCCTCGGCGGTGTTGAGGGTGGGTTCCACCGCTTCCCGGAGGGTAGATCGGGACCAGTTGTCGACGCCCTCGAGGAACGAAAGCGCGGCCATGTGGTCGATGTCG
Organism: Halobaculum sp. EA56; assembly: GCF_051195075.1. NCBI lineage: Archaea > Methanobacteriati > Methanobacteriota > Halobacteria > Halobacteriales > Haloferacaceae > Halobaculum > Halobaculum sp. EA56. Next base: position 76,360 of record NZ_JBNTJX010000014.1, on the reverse strand, counting down.
GCGACGACGCCCGCGTGCCGATGGAGGTCCAGGGAGGTGTCCAGGTCGCCGCGGACCTGCTCGGCGAGTTTGGCGGCCGTGAACACCTGTTCGTCCACGTCGGTCATGCGGGATCACCGCCGTCGCAGACGGGGCAGATCACCTCGACGTACTCGCCGAGGTGCCAGTCGGTCACGACCTGGACGCGGACGGGCGTCGCGCAGTCGGCACAGACGGCCTCGGTCATGGGTACACCTCGCGGTCCCACAGATATTGGTGCAGAGCACCGAGGCAGAAGCCTCCGATGAGATAGATCGCCTCAGTCATCGGCGGGTGCCTCCGGTTGCTGACGCGGCAGCCCGCCGCCGGTTACGTCGCTCACGTCCAGGTCCAGCTCGGTGATGAAGTCCTCCGGGGACTCATCGTCGACGCGAGAGAGGCCGCGTTCCAGGCCGACCTCTTCGAGGGCGTCGGCGATCGCGGCGTCGAGGCCGTCGCCTTCGTCGGGGAGGGTGCCCGCCTCGAACGTCTCGATCACCTTCCGGACGCCGGCGTGTGCCGCGCGCTGGATGATGACCCAGCCTTGGGCATCGAGGCGACGACCCTTCCGGGCGTCGTCTTCCAGCTGATCGCGGCAGGTGCGGATCGCCTCGATGGCCCGCAGCAGCTCGGCATCCGAGAGGGTGCCGCGCCAGGTGCCGCGGAACTCTTTTTCTGCGAAGTCGACGCCCTGCGTGACGATCAGGTTCGGCGTGAGCCAGTACGGCGAGCCCTCGATGCACTTCCACTTATCTCTGTAAGACGATGTGGGCACGAGCCAGGCGCCACCGCCGGAACGGTCGTCGGCGTCGAGGTCGACCAGCAGGATGTTCGAGGGGTTCCACAGTAGCGATTTGACGCGCGACCAGACAGGACGCCCGACGAGGAGCGCGGACAGGCCGGCGCTCAGGCCGATGATGCGGGCGTTCCGGGGGAAGGACACGTCCAGGGCGATGGACGCGACGAGGAAGCCAGCGAGGCCAGCAGCGGCGACGTACGGCCAGCGTGCGGCGACGTACCCGACCGCACTCCAGAACGTCGACTGGCGCGGGTCGCTTTGCAGGTGGTCGGAGGTGCCCGCGCGGTTCGCCTGGGTCCGGTCGTCGGCGCGGTCACCATCGGGACGATCCTCAGGCATGGGTGGCCCTCCATGCGAGGACGGCGGTCGAGCCAGCGACGACGAGGAGGCCGGCGAGAGCTTCGAGCGCAGGCGTCATGCGATGCGCTCCCCCTCGTTGGAGTCGCCGGAGACGACCGACAACGCGCCCAGCACGACCGCGAGCGCGACGCCGAGGGCACCGCCGATCCCCGCGTCGCGCACATCGCTTCCGTCGAACGGGCCGGCGACGAGATCGCCGCCGCGGTCGGCGTCGAGTTTGGTATACACGCCCGCGTCGACCGTGGTCGAGGTCGTGATGATCACCTCGCCGGTGGGCGCGGCAATCTCGACCGTCGTCGAGCCGCGGGTCAGCTCACGTTGGACGATGGCGCCGCGGTTGCTCCCGCGCTGGGAATTCTCGACGGGCGCCGTCAGCGTGAGCGAGGGGCGGTAGGCGCTGCTGTTGAACACGATGGTGAAGCGACCGTCCGAGTAGGACCAGCTCTCGATGTAGACAGCATCATCGCCGTACACTTGCGCTTCTCCGGGGCGGTCGCCGTCGGCAGGCCCCGAGGTGGGTTCAGCGGTCGGGGTCGCGGTCGGGGACTCTTGCGCGACCGCCGCCAGCGGTGTGGCGAGCAGGCCGATCAGGAGCAGCCCGACCAGTATGGTGCGGACCATAGGACGCGCCGCCGGAGTCGAACCGGCGTGAACCGACCGCGGGCGCGTCGAAGCAGGGAACCACGGACTCAGAAGGGGTTCAGCTGGTCAGCGATCACCCCCTCTATCCAGTCGATCACCTGACCGGCGAACTGGCCGGCGAGGTCGAGCGCGAAGCCCAGCACGTCGACGCCGCCGAGCTGGAGCAGCACCAGGGCGGCGACGATCCCATAGGTGACGAGGCCCGGCCGCGGGAGCAAGCGCAGCAGGACCCACCACACGGTTACTCACCTCGCTTGTTGCCCTGGGCGTACGCCAGGAGGCCGACGATGGCGAGCGCACCCAGGAGGTACTTAGGGTCGATGGGGGAGCCTCCGGAGCCGTCGCCAGCAGCGGCTTGCTCCTTCGACTCCATGTCCTTGCGCAGTTCCTCGATGCGCTCCATCTTGTCGAGCAGTTCGCTCGTGTTGGAGGTCTTGTAGACCACCTTCGTCGTGGTCACGTTCTTGATGGTGGTGCCGTCGGTCGAGGAGATCGACGCGATTCGGAACTCGCCATCAAGATCGAGCTTCTGGCCGTCGGTGGTGACGAGGAACACCGGGCCGTCGATGGTGGAGGCGTTGTAGGTCGTGTTGGCTTCCCAGGTGCCGTTCGGCGCCTGGCGAGCCATCACGAGGCCGTGGTACTCCACGTTGTCGACCATCACGGTCATCGTCCCCGTGCCGTTCAGCTCGGGCGTGTCGAGGCCCAGCGCGGAGAGGGCGGCAACGGTGTTGTAGAGGTTTCCGGAGTCGGTGCTGTAGTCAGCTCCGTACTTACTCATTTGAGTGACTGACGACAGTACGTCAGTCGCGTTGATCGTGCCCGCCTGGTAGGCGTCCCAGGTGTTGTTGACGAACGGATCGACCTCTGTCTGGAGGTTGTCGTTTTGCTCTTGGATCCGATTCCACTGCGTTTTGAACTTCGCGAGCTGCGTGTAACGCAGGTCCTCGTAATTGGAATCCGGGGCCGAAATATTGAGGTTCTGGATGGTCCAAGAGTCTGAGCTACCACTATCGGGGTTGTAGTAGGTCTTTTGACCGTCGTTGATCCCGAGGGTGACGTTCTGGCTCGATTGGTACCAGGTGCCGGCGAACTTGAATTCCTTCGCGCCGACAGAGGTACCGTTGACGAGAGTAATGGTCCCTTCCGTTTTGTTCAGGTACTCCGGGCCGATCCCGTCATTCCCGTCATACGTGAAGGCGACATAGAGATAGCCGTCAGAGATATTGGACTCATTACGGGCGCGACGGTCCAGAATCTCATAGGCGACAACGGAATTGTTCCACTGTTCGATGAGATTCAGCTGTTTGATTGCGTAGTAGTTGGCGATAGCCTGGCGTGCCTTGTTCTTAGCTACAGCCTTCGATGAGCCATTCTTATATGCCTCAGCGATGGCCGCCTCCGCGCGCATCCACGCAGCGGCACTTGTGTCGTTCAGATAGTTGTCAGTGACCGTCAGGTGAGTCTGGATAGCGGCCTTTTGAGAGGTACCGGCGTTGTAGATGTCTACCTTTGTTTGGTTAGTAGACGCTTCCCTCACCTCTTGAACGGAGCTGTCGGTGTGTGAGCCACATTTGTCGAAGTTGACCTGCCAGAAGGTAGCGAACCCGACCATGGCGTCGAGCGGTGAACAGTCATGACTCGCGGAGGCGGGTTGCACACCGACGCCGCCAGCCATCAGGCTCATAACGAGCATGACAGCGAAGATAGGTGCAAGCAGTTTGGAGCGGTCGAGGTCGAACACGGGTCACCTCACGGCGACGGCCCAGGAGACGACCGTCGCGAGGAACGCCAGCTGCATTCCCAGCGGGTCGCCGATCCCGAGCAGGAAGTCGGTCACTTCCGCGGTCAGGTACTCACCGAGGATCACAGCCGGCCCGAGGCCGATCGCGACCTGCTCCCAGGGCTCGTAGTTCTCGAACTGGCGAGTGGTCGAGCCGGCGAACGCGACGACGAACGCCGCCATCGACACCAGCACCGCGTGTTCCGAACCCAGGGTGTACGACAGCCAGGTGAGTTCGACCGTGGCGATGCCGCCGAACTGGTAGAGGCCGGCCAGGAGGTACGCCGCGGACAGGTACGCGGGGATGGTGCGGATGTTGGCGTAATCCCCGAGGACGCCGCTCATGCGCGAGGAGTACGCCATCAGTCACCCCCAGCGAAGCGGGCTTCCTTGGGGTAGTATTCGGTCGTCTCGCCGTCGGAGTCCTCGAACGTCTCGGCGTCCTCGGCTACGCGGACGGCCATGGTGTTGCCCTCGACGAGCGCGGCGATCAGCTGGTTCTTGAGCGTCCCGTTCAGGTACATGGGGCGCCCGTCCAGCTCGATCACGCCGTTGAATCCGGCGGTCGGGTTGTAGCCGGTGATGCGGCCGGAGACAGTCTCGCCGGGCTCGGGGTCGATCCAGTCGCTCCCGCCGGAGTCCTCGGACGTGTCGACTGGGTCGAGGTCCTCGAACGCCGGGGTGTTGGCTTCGGATGCCATTGCAGCCCAAGCTACTAGCCCAGGGGGTCTAGGCGTTCGTACGTTCCGGTGAAAGTGAAACCGGACCGACTTAGATAATGTATCGGGATGTTTTGTTTAAAATACCTGAAACAAAGAACACTCTTATTTATTCTACAGAACCTATTAGATAGTAGAAAAAATGGCGGCTGAATGCGCGCTGTGTGGTGAGGTAGCTCAATTAAAAGACAGCCACATTATTCCGCGATTTGTTCTGAAATATATAAAAATTTCCGGAGCTACACCATTTCTAACCAAGATCGATGACCCAGAGAACAGATTTCAAGATCATACAGAAGAACTACTCTGTGGTGCATGTGAACAAAAGCTAAACCAATTTGAGAATCCTTTTGCTGGCCATATATTTTATCCCTATGTACGAGATGGAAAGAAAAATCTGGAATATAGCAAATGGCTTCAAAAATTTATAATATCGGTTGATTGGCGGATTATAAAATCGGAATTATCCGCTTGGGAAGAACTTCCTGCCCATGAACGCCAGGCGGTTATTAGTGCGAAAGAAATTTGGATTGATATTTTAAGAGGGGACAAATCGCTTAAAAATGATCCTTTCACGCATCACATAATATTATTAGATGACCTGGATCTCCGCACCGATCCCAGTGAGCTACCGGAGAAGTGGGAATTTTACAGAGGCAGAGCTGTGGATGCAACTGTGACCGAGGGAATAGAAACTCACTACTATTTCAAATTTCCTGGTATTGCGTTCATTTCCTGTATACAACCGACAGAAGTCCCTGGATTCAGGAATACACGAGTCTATCGGACGGGTGAAATAGGACCGTCCCAGTCAATTCCGAGAGAGTGGGAGTCATTCCTCCTGAATCGGGTAGAAAAGGCGTTTAGCCACGATATATCAGATAAAAGACACGAACAAATTACGGAGTGGATTGAGGAACGACCTGAGCGAGCTATTGAATCAAAGACTTTCCAGACGTGGGCGGAAGAAATGGAGAGAAAAATAGAAAATCACGATCCTACTGACTATTTGACTGGTAGAGAATGCCCAATCTGTTTCACTGATCATCGAGTGATTGAATCACTTCCCGAGCGGCCAATAAATGAGTCTGAAGCCAAAACACTAGCAGAGAAGTTTGTGTTCTTCAAGCCTATTTATATTCAAGGAAAAATAGAACACCCAAATATGCCAAACAATATAGCCCCAACTATCGTTTTCTCAACTGAGGCGAAAACATTTCAGATTGCTCTTTATACTGACATCGGATGGGTTGTAGAGAAAGAAATAGAACTATCTGAGGGAATGAACCCCGAGAAAATAGGCGAAATGTTATGGAATGAGACACGTAATAGTTATGCTGAGTTTGCAAATAAGCACCGTTAGAAACGCTCATTTCCCGTTGTTAGGTCAGTTACAATCTGGGCAGAGATAGATGAGTGGACCAGGTGCCCAGCCTAACCGGAGATGCGAACGCAGCCTACCACTCACCGTAGTAGTTTGACGCCTCCGGCGGGTCTGGCCGCTCACCGTCGTACTTCATTTCTTCGCGGGGGTCACGGTGTTTGGACACCGGGTGGTACATCAATACGTGATCCGCGGGATCAGGTTCCTCTAACCCGTGACCGACGAGGTGACCTGCCATCATCTCGGAGTTGTGGGTCGCGAAGTTGCATTTGCCACAGCGCCACACCTCACCGCTATGGAGCGGCTTCGAGAGTCGCGTTTGCTCCCGGATTCGTTTCTCAGGGAGGTGTAGCGTTACCATGTCCACACCACCATCACCGGGTGCGTGTTCCTGGCCGTCGGCGTCGACGATCGCCTCCAGTTCCCATTCAGGTTCGAGCGGGTCGGGTCGGACGAACCCTTCCGAGTCGGGGCCGGCGTGATCACCGTCGAGGAGATCGCCGACCAGCTCGATGTGCTGGGGGTCGATATCGAGGCGTCCGAGCAGCGCGACCGGGGAGATCGTGGCGTCGGGGTGGGCGTCGAGCCAGCGGGACACGCGCTCGCGGACCTGCGCTCTATCGAGGCTCTCACCGGCCCGTCCGGCAGCTCGGGCGTCAGCCCACAGCTCCGACAGCGACGGTTCAGCGTCCGGGTCGGGTGGACCGTCGGGCAACTGTTCGGCCAGTTCTTCATCGGGAACGGGTTCGTCAAGACGTGACTGAGAGATCGCCCAGCCGGAACCGCAGCACTTGCACACGACATCCGGGCCGTTCGCGTCCGACCAGCGGACGTTCTCGCCGTGATCGACGGACTGTCCGGCCGTCTCAGATTCGGCGCGCTGGTGGCAGGCGTCGGCGGCGATCGCCTGGTTGACCGTTTGTGAGCGAGTCGTTCGTTGCCGGGCGGTCGACCAGTACAGAGTACCCCACGCGAGGTATTCGATCGGCCTGTCTTCGAGGCGTTCGTCGTACGAGCCGCCCATGTACGCCGCGAGGTACGAGCCGAGGTTGCCGACCTCCATGTTGACCGAGATGCAGCCGTTGTCTTCCTCTTCGTAGGAACGGATGGATTCGTAGTCGTGAGCGCTCTTTCCGGCAGGTTCGCACACGTCCAGGTGCTTGTCGATCACGCGCTCTAACTCGCCGCCGATCCGTTCGGCGTCGAGTCCGGCGGCGTCGAGGTAGACACCGACGTGGACGTGTGTATAGCAAGCGTTCACACCTGAGTTCTCACCGAGGCCATGGGGCTCGGCTTGGAGCCAGTAGCCCCAGCGTTCAGAATCCAGTCCGAGGTGATATTCCATCACGTTGCGGAGGGTGTCGCGGACGCCCTCGTAGCTGAATGAATCGTGTACGGCGTCAAGGTGGTCGACGGGCGGTAGACGGGATCCTTCAGGCGTCGAGGAGGCGGAGAGGGTAACCATCGCGGTGGCGGGGCGAACCCACGCAGCGACGGCTTCGCCGCCGGACGGGCGTTCGCCGCCGCCCATTTGCCGTTCGAGGGCGCGGGCACGAGCGTACTGTTTCGCGTGGTACTCTTTGCCCCAGGCGTCGGTGAGCGGGAGTTCGAACGAGTTCTCGCCGTTGGAGAAGCGTGCGAGCATCCCGTCGTACTCCAGATGGGCGGTGAGAAACGCCGCGAGTGCATCACTCCACGTCGCCGCCTCACGCTTGACCAGCTCGGTCGTGCAGAAGGCGGATTCACCGAAGGTGTCGGGTTCGACCCACGAATCCGACCAGTCGGCGTCGGTGACGATACGGCGGAGGCTCCGGCCGTGGGTGCGAGAGAGCGGGAGGTCGGCCAGGTCGGGGTACTCCCGGCGGAACTCGGTGACACGCTCGTGGACGATCGCGGGAACGCTATCCCCGGCTGCATCGAGAGTAGCGGGCGTTACAGAGTTAGTCTCCTTGGAAGGCCAAGACGCACCGCTCTCCGCGGTGGGTGCGTCCCCGGCGGTGGGCTGCTCGCTACTCACTGGACCACCGGGTGAGAGTGACCTGCTTCGTGGCTACCGGGGAACCACTATCCGCGCGCGTTGCTCGCGCGCGAGTGACAGAGCGTGACCGCCGCTCGTTTTCGGTCGGCCCGGTCGGGCCTCCCTCTGGCGCTCGGGCTGCGCGGTCGGGGGCAAGCCCCCGCTCCGCGCCGGCTCCGGCCTCGGCGCCGCTCGGGGCGCTCGCGGCGCCGCGGGCGGCCTCCGCCTCTCCCTCGCTTGCGGCGGGTGTGAGGTCGAGCGGGGTCGCCTCGATTGCCCAGCGGAGTTCGGGAAGGCGGTAGTCGACGGGCTCCCGACGGAGATCGGGGATGGAGAAGCACCGCGGACACTCCCGGTGTCGGGCGTGATCAGCTCGGTCGTCCGCGAGGGTGAGCTGGTCGCAGCCGCGACACTGGTATTCGATGAACTCGGGCGAGTCCATCAGTAGTCACCCCGCACGTCGGCGATGGCCGGCCGGTCGCCGCCGTCGTCGCCTCGACGACAGACGGGACAGAGGTCGGTCCGGGGCGGGTCGGGTTCGACCATCCCGACGCCGCAGCTCGTGCAGCGGTACTCGGTGCCGGTCACCGGCCCACCTCCTGGAGGGCTTCCCGAACGTCGGCGTCGGTTGCCTCGGTCGCGGGGTGGGGGAACCGCGCGCGAGTCTCCGGGTCGTAGAGATCGGAGGCCGGGACGAAATCCGGCGTCACGCGGACCACCCCGTTTCGGCTAAGATTAACCGCCCGACGGCTTCGGGGGGTACCAAGAAGTATTCCCGAACAAGACGAGGGACTACCGTCTCAGTTTCGGTAGAACGTCGAAATTGGGTGGCTGGGGAGCCAACGGCCCAATTCAATCCGGCACGGCACCGGATTAATTTCGGATGGGCCAACGCGGATTTGAACCGCGGACCTCCCGGTTATCAGCCGAGCGCTCAACCTGACTGAGCTATTGGCCCAGGCGAGCGCATCTCCGAGTAGTGGAAGGGATTGGTTAAGCGTTTCCGTTCGGCACCGCCGTCACGTCAGGCGATCGCACGCCCCGACCGGGGTCAGCGCTCGGCGTCCCTGTCGCCGTTCCCGTCGACCTCCTCGAAGTCCACGTCCACGACGTCCCCGTCGCGGGTTCGGTCGTCGCCGGCGTCGGTTCGACCGAACCCGCCGCCCGTCCCGCCGTCGGTCCCGGTCCGGGCGTCGCCGTCCGCGTTCGGGAAGCCCGCGGTCCAGACGGTGCCGGTGACGAACCCGTCGGCCTTGCTGTCGAGGTACGGGACGACGACGTATCGGCGGAGCACCTCGCGGATCGGGTACCTCGTGGGCGGGATCGCCAGCAGGAACCCGATCACGTCGGTCACCAGCCCGGGCGTGAGCAGGAACGCGCCCGCGGCGATCAGCAGCGCGCCGTCGAGCAGTTCCCCGGTCGGCACCTCCCCGGTCGCCAGCTTCCGCTGGACCGACCGGAGGGTGTGGCGCCCCTCGGCGCGCACGAGGAGCATGCCGAGCAGGCCGGTGAGGACGACCAGCGCGACCGTCTGCACCGGCGAGAGGACGTTCGTTGCCACCCACAGCAGGAACGCCGCGTCCGCCAGCGGGATCGCCAGCAGCGCGACGAGCAGGTAGCGAGCCCGGATGCGCATACCACGGCTTCCCGAGCGGCGTGTATAGCCCTTTTCGTTGTCGCACCCCGGTTGCGCGGGCCTCCCCGCCCCCGCCCGATCCGGCTCACCCCGGACCGCCGCGGGAACGCCGACTTTACGCCCGCCCGTCCCCGAACGCCGGTATGACCGACGAGACGCGCGTCGAGTGGCGCGAGTGGGGCGTCGACGCGTTCGCCGCGGCCGAGCGGACCGGCACGCCGGTGCTGCTGTTCCTCACGGCGACGTGGTGCGACGACTGCCACCGGATGCTGGTCGAGACGTTCGGCGAGCCGCGCATCGCCGCCAACGTCAACGACGGCTTCGTCCCGGTGAAGGTCGACGTGGACCGCGAGCCGCGCGTCCGCGAGCGCTACAACATGGGGGGGTTCCCCTCGACCGTGTTCACCACGCCGAGCGGAGAACTCCTGTCGGGCGCGACGTACCTCGGCCCGGAGGGGTTCCGGTCGGTGCTCGACCGCGTCCGCGAGACGTGGGACGAGCGCGGCGAGTCAGCGGGCCGGGTGCCGCGCGCGCTCGCCGGCAACGACACGCCCGCGGGCCCCGTCACCGGGTCCATCGAGGAGCACCTCGCCGGGCAACTCGACGCCCAGTGGGACCACGACTTCGCCGGGTGGGGCGACGACGCGAAGTTCCCCATGCCGCGCACGGTCGAGTTCGCGCTCAAGCGCGACCGGCACAAGGCGACCCGGACGCTCGACGCGGTCGACCGCAACCTCGTCGACGACGACGGCGGCGTCTACCGCTACGCGGCCGCCCGCGACTGGTCGAACCCCGCCCGCGAGAAGCTCCTCCCGGACCAGGCGGGCGTCCTCCGGGCGTTCGCGAACGCCTACCTCTACACCGGCGACGAGTCCTACCGGGAGACGGCCGACGGCGTGCGCGGCTTCCTCCGGGAGCGCCTCTGGTCCGGGTTCGCCTTCGGCGCCAGCGTCGGCCCGGACGGCGAGCGCACCGACCTCACAGCGTACGCCGGCGGCAACGCCCTCGCCGCCGACGCGCTGCTCGCGCTCGCGGCCTACACGGACGACGAGCGCGCCCGGGAGTCCGCCGAGGCCGCGCTCGGGTACCTCCGGGAGTCGCTCGTCGACGACGACGGGACGGTCCGCCACGCGGACGAGGACGGGACCGAGACGGACCTGCTCGCGGACGTGGCGCGCGTGACCGCCGCGTTCTGTCGCGCTGAGTCCGTCCTCGGCGAGGGGGTCGGCGTCGCCCGCGCCGTCGCGGACCGCGGCGTCGACGTGCTCGGCGACGCCGACGCCTTCCGCGACGGCCCGCCGTCGGGCGCGGGCCTGCTGGACCGCCCCCTGCGGCCCATCGACGGGGTGGTGGAGTTCGCGGACGCCCTGCTCGATCTGGCCGCGCTGACCGGCGAGGACGCCTATCGCGAGCGCGCCGAGGCCGCAGTCGGCGCCTTCGCCGGCGCGACCGAGCGAATGGGCGTGCAGGTCGCCGGCTACGGCTCCGTCGCGGGCCGGCTCACGCGCGACCCGCTCGTGGTCGACGTCGGCGCGCCCGCCGGCTCCGACCTCCACCGCGCGGCCCTGCGCGTCGCCGACCACGAGAAGGTCGTCGTCTCCGACAGCGACCGGGTCCCGGCCGGCGCGGCGGGACTCCGCGGCCGCGACGCAGCACCCGCGGAGTCGCCGGACGCGCTGATGCGCCTCGTCGCCGACGCCGCCCGCTGACTCCGCCGCACGCGGTAAACCAGGGGTGAGTTTTTGGTCCAGCACCCACAGGCAGGGGTATGGCAGACCTCCGCGACCTGGGCCTGTCCGAGTACGAGTCGCGCGCCTACCGCGCGCTGCTCGACGCCGGGCCGGCAACCGCCAAGGAGTTGTCCGAGGCGAGCGGCGTCCCCATGGGTCGGGTGTACGACGTGCTCAACAGCCTCGAAAGGCACCGTCTCGCCCGGAGCCAGGCGGCCAGCCGGCCGAAGAAGTACCTCGCGGTCGAGCCCGACGCCGCCCTGGACCGCCTGCTCGAGCAGAAGAAGCGGGAACTGGAGGAGCAGGCCGAGCAGTACGAGGAGGTCGTCGAGGAACTCGGCGCGGAGCTGGAGGCCGGTGAGCCCCCCGACGAGCAGTTCTGGACCGCCGCGCTCGGCCCCGAGGAGACGGCGGACCTCCTGCTGGAGCGCATCTCCGCGGCCGACGACCGCGTGGTGATGATCGCCGCCGCGCCCGCCTCGGGCCTGGACATCGGCGACGTCGGCGACGCCGTCGCCGAGGAACTGGAGGCGGCCCTGGAACGGGGCGTCGACGTGTCGCTGCTGCTCTCCGAGGAGCTCCCCGAGCGGCTCCCCGAGAGCGTCGGTCGGCGGTACCTCGACCGCATGGCCGACCGCCCGAACTTCGAGGTGCGGACGGCGCCGGGGCTCAGGGGGACGTTCACGCTGGTCGACGACGCGGAGGTGTGCATGGAGGTGCCGAGCCCGGTCGACCCGGGGGAGTCGTTCGCGATGATCGACCTGAAGGACCCCGAGTTCGCGGGCGACGCGCGGCGGACGTTCCGCGGGCGGTGGGAGGACGCCGAACCGCTGTCGATCTGAGGCGGCGGGGTCCGGCCCCCTACCGGTCCAGCTCCGACCGGAGCGCGCCCATCGTGATGTCGCGCTCGGCGTGGGCGTTGTGCTGGTGGATGGACTCGTCGTTCGACTGCTTCATGTGGACGACCACGTCGTCCGCGAGGTGGTCGTAGCGCTCGACGACCTCCTCGGCGAGGGCGCGGACGCAGTCCTCGACGAACTTCGCGTCCGTGTGCGCCTCGTAGGTCATGTGGTCCTCGTCGGGGCGCTTCGCGTAGTTGTAGATGCGCGCGCTCATCGCCTCGCGGGCGGTGTCGATCACGTCGAGCAGGTCCACGTCCGGCGAGCCGTCGTCGGTGAACGTGAGCGTGGCGTGGCCGCGCTGGGAGTGGCCCGGCTGGGGGACGGCGTCGAGGAACTCCTCGGCGGTCTCGTCGTCGACGCCGAGGTCGTCGAGCTTCTTTCGCGCGCGCGACTCCGACATCCCCTGCGAGCAGGGGCAGACGGTCATGCCCGTGACCTCCGCGCCGATCTCCTCGCGGGTGCCGTCCTCGTCGGCGACGGCGGAGGCGATCACCGACGACGTGGACTGCGTCTCGCGCCCGGAGGCGGGCGTGTCCTCGCGCGTCACGAGCTCGGCGGTCATCTCGATCTCCGCCGTCGAGGTGTAGTCGTGCTTGTTCAGCAGGCGCTCGGCGGCGTCGCCGCAGACGTCCTCGATGCGGTACGCCTCCTCGCGGGTGGCCGCCTCCAGTACCTCGTCGATGACCTCCATGTTCCGGCTCATGTCGATCCCCTTGCGCTCGCCGGGCAGGTCGACGAACACGGAGAACTCCGCCATGAACACCCACGGGCGCTCGCCGCCGCGGTCGATCTTCACGAGCTTCTCGACGCCGGTGACGCCGACCTGGCTCAGCCCGACCGAGACGTCGGGCCGCGACGCCTGTACGTCCGGCAACTGGTGACTCATTGAGTGGATACTCCCAGGGGTCGACGCTGATTAGTGGTTTCGAAAGCTGAAGTCCCGGCTACGACCGGCCCGCCTCCTCGAGTCCCCGCTCCAGGACGTACCCCCACCGCTCGTACCCGCGGTCCCCGTAGAACGCGTGGACGTCCTCCTTCGACAGCGGCGACGCCAGCGCCACCCTGTCGAGCCCCCGGTCGGCCGCCCACGCCTCCACGTGGTCCACGAGCGCGGTCCCGTACCCCTCCCCCCGCCGGGGCTCGTCGACCACGAGGTCGTACAGCCACGCGAGACGGACGTGGTGAAGGTGCCCCGCTACGAGGACGCCCGCGACCCCGACCAGGTCGCCGTCGCCGACCCCGACCAGGTCGCCGTCGCAGGCAGCCGCTCCCCCGTCCTCGTGACCGGTCCCCTCGCTCGCCCCCTCGACGGCGCCGAACAGGTGGTAGTTCTCCTCGCCGGTCCAGTCCAGCACCTCCCCGGCGGTCGCGTCGCTCCAGAGCTGTCGGACGATCGGCACGGCCTCCCGCCGGTCGGCGTCGCTCGTCAGCGGACGGATCTCCATGCCCCGCCTGGAACGTGGGGACCCAAGAGTGCTGCCGTGGTTCGGGACGGCCTGCCACGACCAGCCCGTGTGGCACGCCGACTGCCGTGACCGTCGAAGGCGTCGCGCCGTCGTCCGAGGGCCCGCCGAACCGGGTCGACGCGGGCGGGGAACGGCCCCCGATCCGGTCAGGGCCAGTCGTCGCGGGTCCCCTCGTCGAAGGGGTCGTCGTCCGCCTCCGGGTCGACCGTCTCCCAGCCGGCCGCCTCGGCGGCCTGTTCCAGCGGGAGGTACTCCCAGCCCGTCTCCTCGGCGACCTCCCGGTCCTCCTCGGAGGTGCCGACGAACACGTGCCGGTCGGTGTCGAACTGGCGCTTGACGTTCTCCAGCGACTCGACCACCCCCCGCGGGCCGGAGAAGAAGTCCTGTCTGACCCGGTGTTTCCGCGTGAAGTTGGTGACGACGTACGTGGGTTTCTCCGACACGACGCCGACGTACTCGGTCCAGCCTCGGGCGTCGTTGAACACCGTGTTCGGGTCCGCCAACGACTTGAGCGCGGTCAACTCGAACGCCAGCGTCATGTCGCTTGAACCGCCGCTATCCATGGTCGCACTCGACGCGTAGCGCCGAAAACGGTGTCGGTCCGGTCCCGGACGCCCCGGAGTGCCGTCGGGGTCGCCGCCGGACGAGCGGGGACGAGCTTCCGCCGGTATCGCTACTCGCGGGGCGTCACTCCGGGGTCGCGCCCTCGGTCTCGAGGTCCTCCAGCGAGAAGTCCTCGGTCATGAGCAGGTCCGTCTGGCCGCTCACGTCGACCTGCTCGCGCATCAGCTGTTTGTACGCCGACTGCGGGGCGAGGTTGCCGATGAGGACGCCGCCGACGACCTTGCCGTCCTTGAGCGCGAGGCGGCGCCACTCGTCGTCGCCGAACTTCCGCATGACCTCGTCGTCGCCGAGCGTCGGGTGGCCAAAGGAGAGGAACGGGAAGTCGAAGTGCGTGATGGAGTACGAGGAGACCCAGCGGAACTCGTCGGAGCCGTACTCCAGCATGTTCTTCGCGGCGACGGTCCCCTGCTCCTTCGCGGAGCCCCAGGCGCCGTTCTGGGCGCGCTCGCCGAGGATCACGTCGTGGAAGCGGGTGATGTCGCCCGCCGCGAACACGTCCTCGTCGTTCGTCCGCATGAACTCGTCGACGACGACGCCGTCGTCCGTCTCGACGGGCGTGTCCTCGACGAGTTCGGTGTTCATGTTCAGGCCGATGGCGACGCCCGCGAAGTCGCACTCGAACCGCTCGCCGTTCGGGTCGACCGCGGCGGTCACGTGCCCGTCGTCGTCCGTCTCGAAGCGGTCGACGCCCGACTGGAAGACGGGCTCGACGCCCCGCTCGCGCATCGCGTCGTGCATGATCTCCGCGCCCTCGGGCGAGAGGGCGTAGCGCCACCAGGAGTCGCCGCGCATCAGGTACTTGCCCTCGACGCCCTGGGCGCCGCAGATGGCCGCGAGGTCGATGCCGAGCAGGCCCGCGCCGACGATGACGGCGTCGTCAGCGCCCTCGGCGGACTCGCGGATGCGCCGGGCGTCCTGGAACGTCCAGAAGTGGTGGACGCCCTCGGCGTCGCTCCCCTCGACGGGGAGCTGCTGGGGCGTGCCGCCGACGGCGAGCAGGAGCTTGTCGTACTCCAGCACGTCGCCCTCGTGCGTCTCGACCTCGTGCTCGTCGACCCGGATGTCCGTGACGAGGGTGTCGAGTTCGAGGTCGATGTCGCGCTCCTCGTACCACCCCTCCTCGTGGATGGAGATGGGCGCCTCCGGGAGCTTCCCCTTGGCGAACTCCTTGATGAGGATGCGGTTGTAGAGGGCCTCCCCTTCGTCTGTGATCACGGTGATGTCGGCGTCGGGCGCCTCCTCCCGGAGGGTCTCGGCGGCGGAACTACCGGCGATCCCGTCGCCGATGATGACGAACGACTCGCTCATGTCACCGGCTTCGGATTCGGGGTTAATGTGGGTTGCTATCGACGTGAGGATTCACGAGGATACGTACCAAGGGAATTCCACAGTCCTCTAGGACCTTGCAGATCCCCCCGATCCGACGTCGTCCTCCTTCCCCGCCGCGGACCCGACGCCGCGCCGCACATTCAAGAGTCCGCGGGCCCAGGGACGGGTATGAAGCTCCGGCAGAACGTCCGCCACTGGGCCGCGAAGCGCGCGCTCACCACGCCGGTCGTCGGCGAGTACGTGAACGACAAGCTCGTCGACATGCACACGGACATCTTCCTCGGGAAGGCCGACGAGGGGCGCCGCGAGGAGCGGCGGGCCCACCTCGACGACTTCTTCGACGCGACGATGGACACGTACGTCGCGGCGCTGGAGGCGGGGTACCCCGAGGCCGAGGCCCGGGAGATCACACACATCCAGGCCAACTTCGACTTCTTCAACCACGGGTGGGCCGAGATGATGGAGATCCCGAGCGACGAACTGGAGGAGCACTACCGACGCTATCAGGAGTTCTTCGAGCGCTACGGGATCACCATCGACGACCCGCTCGGGGAGTTCCGCCCCGTCGACGGCGTCGCCGACGCACCGGCGACGCCCGACCGCATGGCGGAGGGCGAGTTCGAGAACGCCGTCGCCGGCTTCGCCGACGACGCGTACGTCGTGGACGGCGACGGGGAGTTGCACGTCGGCGGCGCCGAGGAACCGGAGGACGTCGACGTCGACGCCGCGCCGGGCGTCGACGAGGCCGACCTCGACGCCGACGACGAGGCGACCGCCGACTGAACGGAAGGGCCTCCCGGCCCTGCCCGGCGCTCGCGACGCGCCGACCGTTGCCCGACCGGACGGGCCGAACCAGTCCGCCGGACGTCGGTTCCGACCGTCTCAATGCCGAGAATCGGTACGGTGGGTACAAGTACGGGAGCCCGGTCGCCCCGGTATGTCGCTTTCCGTCATCTTTCGGGCCGCGGGCGTGGGGTTCACCCTCGCGACGTTCCCCGGCCTCGTCGTCTCCGCGGTCGTCCGTGACGTCGTCGCGCGCTGCTGCGGCGTCCCGTCCGGGCGGGTGGCCGACTCCCGCGCCCGCGACGACGCCGGTCCGGCCGCCGCCGTGAGCGGGCGAACGTCCCGTGAGGGGGCCGCGAACGCGGTCACCGACGGCGGCACGGTCGGGACGTCCCGACCGACGTACGCGGCCGACTACCGGCGCGCGCCGACGTACCGGAGCCTCCTCGCCGCGACCGCGGTCCCCCCGGTCGCGACGGCGCTGGTCGCGGTCCTCCTGTTCGTCGCGGCCGCGACCGTCGTCGAGTTCTGGACGCTGCGTTGGTGGATGCTGACGTGGCTCGGGGTCGCGGTCGCGGCCCACGCGCTGCCCGCGGCGGACGCCTCGCGCGCGCTGCGCGAGCGGTCGCGCCGAACGGACAGCCGCCTCCGACGCGTCGGCGCGCCGCTGGCGACCGCCGGTCGGCTCGCGGCCGCGCTGACGATCGTCCGCGTGGACGCGCTGATCGCGGCGGCGCTGTACTACCTCGTCGCCGCGGCGCTGTACCCCGGTGCGCCGTCGGTGATCTGAGACCCTCGGACGTACCCCGTGAAGAGATTCGTCACCCCGGGATGTCGACTCCTCGAAGTGCGTACGTCCGACAGTACGAGCCGACGCCGGCCTACTCCTCCCAGTCCGGGTTCGGCCGCGGCGGGCTGAACACGTCGATCCCCTCCACGCGCTCGTCCCCCCTGTTCTCGGCGCCGTGGACCTCCTCGCCCGCGAGCACGTACGAGTCGCCCGCCGCGCAGACGACCTCCTCGCCGTCGGCCAGGACGAAGGTGAGTTCCCCCCTGGTAATGAACCCGGCCTGCTCGTGCGGGTGGTCGTGGGCGGGGACCTCCGCGCCGGGCTCGATGGCGAAGTGCTGGACGCTCATCTCCTCGCCGGCCGCGAGCTGTGCCAGGTGGACCCCGTCGACCGCCTCCGTGTCGCCGTCGGGGTCGTGTGGGACGTGCTCCATACCGTCGCCCGCGGCGCGAGAGGACTTAGTTCCGCGGACGCGGACGGCCGCCGAGGGCCGCGACGCCACGGAGCCGCCACGAACCGGACCCGCGCCGGTCCCGGACCGCGAGCCGGCTCGGGTGACAAGGTTCAATCCCGACGGGGCACAACCGCCGCGCATGTACGCCGTCGTCGGCTGTCGCTCGTGCGGGAACTACTGGCTGCTGGCCGACCCCGACGAGCAGGACTCCGCGACCTGTTCGCGGTGCGGGACGCGCCACCCGACCGACCGGCTCAAGCGCTTCCACGAGTCCGCCGAGCGCGCCGAGGCGGCGCAGGCGCGGGCCAAGCTCCTCGCGGACAAGCGGGGGCAGTCGGCGGAGTTCGAGCGCGCGGGCGGCGTCGCCGAACTGGAGCGCGAGGTCGACTCCTTCGGGGGCGCCGTCGACGACCGCGAGTACCTGGAACGGTCCGGGCTCGACCCGGACGAGGTCGAGTCGGCGGGCGCCGACGACGGGGGCGGTTCGCGCACGCGCGAGGAGGTCGTCCGCGACGCGCTCCGCGAGGGCAACCGGACCGAGGAGGCCGTCGTCGAGTACGCGACCGGACACGGCGTCCCCGCGGAGGCGGCCCGCGACCTGCTGGAGAAACTGGCGCGACGAGGCGAGGCGACGGAGTCGCGCGGCGAGTATCGACTGCTGTAGCGGCCCCGGTGCGTTTATACCGGGCCGCTCGACATCCGAACCATGGCGCCGAACGCGGACGCACCGCTCGCGGCCGTCCTCCCCGCAGTCGGGCGGGCCGACGGGCTCCTGCAGGCCGACGCCGGCGCGGCGGCGACCGGCGCGCCGCCGTACGCCGCGCTGCTGTTCGCCGCGACGTTCGTCTCGCTTCTGGGCGTGTTCCTGACGCTGCACGGGGCCGCGGCGTACGCGCTGCTCGTCTGGGAGGGCGCCGCCGGCGTCGCGGCGTGGCTGTACGTCCACCCCGCGGTCGGCGCGTTCTTCTTCGCGGCCGCGGCGTTCCAGGTCCCGCTGGCGGCGCACCTGTGGGGCGACCCGCTGGCGGTCCGCCGGCGGACCGGACGGGCGCTGCGGGCGCTCGTGATCGCGCTCGACGAGCGATAAGGGAGACGGGACGTGGAGCGGGACCGGCGACGCGACGGTCCGTGGTCGGTCGCTTACCGACCGAGGCTCGCGTGGGCCGACGAGAGGTTTCGCGAGGCCAGCGCCGACAGCAGCGAGAGTTCGCCCGCGAGCGCCGCGACCGCGACGGCCTCCGCGAGCGCGTCGGCGTTGCTGCCGGCGGGGTCGCCGCCGCCGCGGATCCCGAGCACGTCGAGCGCCTCCGACTGCGTCGGGAGTTTCGTCCCGCCGCCGACCGTCCCCACCTCCAGCGACGCGAGGGTGACGCTGACGTAGAGGTCGCCGTCCCCGTCCACCTCGGCCGTGGTGATGGCGTTGGCGCCCTCGACGACCTGCGCGGCGTCCTGGCCGGTCGCGAGAAACATCGCCGCCACCGAGTTGGCGACGTGGGCGTTGAATCCCAGGCTGCCGGCCTTCGCGGAGCCGACGAGGTTCTTGCGCGTGTTCACCTCCGCGACGGCCTCGGGCGTCGTCTTCAGCGTCTCCTCCACCGTCTCGCGGGGGACCGTCACGTCGGCGGCGACCGTCCGCCCGCGACCCTCGACGGCGTTGATCGCGGCGGGTTTCTTGTCGGTACAGAGGTTGCCCGACAGCGCGACCAGGGACGCGTCCGTCTCCGCCTCGATCACGTCGCAGGCCGCCTCGGTGGCGATGGTGGCCATGTTCATCCCCATCGCGTCCTTCGTGTCGTAGGCGAACCGGACGAACACGGTGTTGCCGACGACGTAGGGGGTCGCGTCCTTCAGTTCGCCGTGGCTCGTCGTCGACTCGGCGGCCTCCCGGAGCGCCCCGGTGTTGTCCCGGACCCACGAGGAGAGCGCCTCCGCCTCGGCCACGTCGGCGACGCGGAACGCCGGCGCGCGGGTCATCCGGTTCTTCAGCACGCGGGCGCCCGCCCCGCCGGCGGTGTTGAGCGCCGCACACCCGCGGTTCACCGAGGCGAGCAGCGCGCCCTCGGTCGTCGCCATCGGGAGGTAGCGCTCGCCCGAGACGGCGCCGCCGTGGATGTCGACCGGACCCACGACGCCGATCGGGATCTGGATCGCCCCCAGCATGTTCTCGATGTTCGAGTCGGCGGCGGCGGCGTCGAAGGCGTAGTCGCCGGTGGCGTCGAGGTCGGCGTCGGCGTGCTCCTCGACGAGCAGGCGGCGCGCCGCGGCGGCGGTGTCGGCGTCGGCGTGCTCCTCCAGTTCGTACAGCCGGAGGTCGCCGTCGCGAACGCGCTCGGCGAGTGTGTGGGCGTCCGTGTCGGTCATGGGTGTGGGTGAACGCGGCGGGCGCTAAGTGGTGTCGGTTCTGGCGATCACTCGGTTGTGGGTGCAGTGGCGTGACCGCGACGGTCGGTTCCGTCATCGTGGGGCCGCAGTTCTCGAAAGCCCCCACGACTGTGCGCGAAGCCCGACGAAGTAAGCACTGAAGCGAGCGGAGCGAGCGAAGCGCGCAGCGAGTCGCGCGAGCGCACAGTCGCGGCCCCTTTCAGTCCCACCCGTGTCCCGGACGGGTCGAGCGTCGCACTCTCGTGTCAGGTGCGCACGAACCCCGGCGGTGGCGCGTGCCGGCGGGCCTCCGTGCCCGCCGGGCGCGCGCGAGGGATGAACGAGTGAGCGAAGCGAACGAGTGAATCGGCTGGGGAGGACGTGGCCGCAGTGCGGTCACGGCGGGGTGGGACTGAAAGCCCCCGGCCGACTCGACTCCCGCGGCTCGCTGCGCTCCTCGCTCGCTTCGCTCGCTCCGGTGCTTGCCTCGCCGGGGTTCGCCGAGTCGGCCGGGGGCTTTCGCGGTCGTCGCGTTCGCGGTCGTTCCGACTCCACGCAGCAATAAACCAGAGAGCACGAAATCCGATCGTTCCCGAACCGTTATTCCGCCACCACTCCCCACAACGGATCATGACCGAACCCGCCGACCTCGTCGTGACGGGCGCCGAGGTACACACGCTCGCCGACCCCGACGAGACGTACGAGGCGTTCGCCGTCCGCGACGGCGAGGTCGTCCGCCTCGGCTCCACCTACGACGTCGAGTTCCTCGCCGGCGCCGACACCGAGACGGTCGACGCCGGGGGCCGCGTCGCGCTCCCCGGCTTCATCGACGCCCACACGCACCTCCTCAACGCCGGCCGCTCGCTCGTCCACGCCGACCTCTCTGCGGCCGACTCCCCGGCTGAGGCCGTCGACCTGCTCCGCGAGCGCGCCGAGGAGGTCGGCGCGGACGGCGACGACGCCGGCGACGAGTGGGTGCTCGGCTTCGGCTACGACGAGTCGACGTGGGAGGAGTCCCGGTACCTCACGCGCGAGGACCTCCGCGAAGTCTCCGAGACCGCGCCGGTCGTCGCCTTCCGCGAGGACATGCACGTCGCGAGCGTCAACGCCCCCGTGTTCGACCGCCTCCGCGACGAGATGCCCGACGGGGACGTCCACACCGAGGGGGGCGAGCCGACCGGCGTGATCGTCGAGGAGGCCGTCGACCCGGTGTACGGGGCGATCGAACCCGACGCGGAGGAGGCGGAGGAGCTGGTCCGCGCGGCGCAGGCCGCCGCCAACGAGCGCGGCGTCACGATGGTCCACGACATGGTCCGACGGTCGAAGGCGCCCGAGGTGTACCGCGCGCTCGACCTCGCGGACGACCTCAGCCTGCGGGTGCGGATCAACTACTGGGCCGACCACCTCGACTCGCTGATCGACGCCGGCCTCCGGACGAACCACGGCAGCGACATGGTGCAGACCGGCGCGGTCAAGTCCTACACCGACGGCACCCTCGGCGGGCGGACCGCGAAGCTCCACGAGCCGTACGCCGACGACCCCGGGGAGACGGGGACGTGGGTGCTCGACCCCGAGGGGATCGAGGACCTCGTCGCCCGCGCCGACGACCACGGCTTCCAGGTGACGCTGCACGCCATCGGCGACGCCGCCGTCGACGCGGTGCTGGACGCCTACGAGGACACCGAGGACCCGGGGGCCGCCCGCCACCGGGTCGAGCACTGTGAACTCGCAAGCGACGAGGCGATCGGACGCTTCGCGGAGCTGGGCGTCGTCGCCTCGGTTCAGCCCAACTTCCACAAGTGGGGCTTCGAGGGCGGCCTCTACGACGCCCGCCTCGGCGACCGACGCACCGACGCCAACCGCCTGCCCGCCTACCGCGACGCGGGGGCGCCGCTGGCGTTCGGCAGCGACTGCATGCCGCTCGACCCGCTCCTCGGGGTCCACTACGCGGTCAACGCCCCCAGCGAGGGACAGTCGCTCGGCGTCCACGAGGCGCTGCGCGCGTACACCTCGGGCGCGGCCTACGCCGGTTTCGACGAGGGGCGCCTCGGCACGCTCGAACCCGGAAAGCGCGCCGACTTCGTCCTCCTCGAGGAGTCGCCGTGGGAGGAGCCCGCCCGGATCGACGAGATCGACGTGGCGCTGACGGCCGTCGACGGCGACGTGGTGTACGACGGTCGGTAGGCCCCGTCCGCCCGCGCCCCGTCCCGGCTTCCGCTCCCCGTTCTCCCACCCGCGTCGCGTCCGGCCGCCCGACCGATCGCGCGTCTCGAACGCTTCGGAGAGGAACTTCGAGAGCCCACTCTCGTTCAGAAGGCGTACCGCACCGAAGACACCCGATCGAGCGATGTACTGAAGAAAAATTTTAATCAATATGCGCTAATGGGGGCTAGCCACAGAACGAATCCATGCCACGAATGGAGACAGCCGACATAGACACGGACCTCAGCCTGTTCAAGTACGACCACCTGGAGCGGCTCCCGGACGCGTACCGGGACCTGACGGAGGCGGAGCGGACCCGTCGGATCGATGCGGCGCGGGAGGCGCTCGGGGACGATCTGGTGATACTCGGCCACAACTACCAGCGCCGGGAGATCGTCGAGTACGCCGACTTCGTCGGGGACAGTTACGGCCTCTCGCGGGAGGCGGCCGCGACCGACGCCGCACACGTCGTCTTCTGCGGGGTGACGTTCATGGCCGAGTCCGCCGACGTGATCACCGACGACGACCAGACCGTCCACCTCCCGTCGATGGAGGCGTCCTGCCCGATGGCCGGGATGGCGGAGGCGCTCCAGGTGGACGCCGCCTGGGCCGAACTGGACGGTCTGACCGGCGGCGACACGGTCGTCCCGGTGACGTACATGAACAGCTACGCCGACCTGAAGGCGTTCTGCGCGGAGCAGGGCGGGCTGGTGTGCACCTCCTCGAACGCCGCCGACGCCTTCGAGTGGGCGTTCGACCGCGGCGACGTCGTGCTGTTCCTCCCGGACAAACACCTCGGGCGCAACACCGCCCACGACCTCGGTATCGCCGACGCGGCCGTCGAGTGGGACCCGTGGGCCGACGGCGGCGCCGACCGCGAGGCCGTCGCCGACGCGGACCTCGTGCTGTGGGACGGCTACTGCCAGGTCCACGAGCGGTTCACCGCCGAGCACGTCGCCGATGTGAGGGAGGAACGCCCGGACGCGAACGTCGTCGTCCACCCCGAGTGCCGCCGGGAGGTGGTCGAGGCGGCCGACGTGGTCGGGTCGACGGCGACCATCCGCGAGACGGTCGCGGATGCCGATCCCGGGGAGACGTGGGCCATCGGCACGGAGATCCACCTCGCGAACCACCTCGACCGCTGGCACCCCGAGGTGGAGGTGGTCCCCCTCTGCGGCGACGCCTGCATGGACTGCAATGCGATGCGCCAGATCGACCCCAACTACCTGACGTGGGTGCTGGAGGGGCTCGTCGAGGACGAGAAGCGCAACGTCGTCGAGGTCGCCCCCCGCGAGAAGGACCTGGCCGCGACCGCGATGGAGCGGATGCTGGAGCTGTGACGATGGCCGACGCGAGCCTCCCCGCGACCGACTGCGACGTGCTCGTGATCGGCTCCGGGATCGCCGGCTGTGCGGCGGCGCTGGCGGCCGCCCGCGCCGGCGCGGACGTGCTCGTCGTCACGAAGGCGAGCGAGCCCGCCGACGCCGCCACCGACTGGGCCCAGGGCGGCATCGCCGTCACGCGCTCGGACCCGGACGCTTTCGCCGCCGACATCCGCGCCGCCGGCGACGGCGAGTGCGACCCCGCGGCCGTCGAGACGCTCGTGGGCGACGCCCGCGGGGCCGTCGAGGACGTCCTCGTCGACACGCTCGGCGTCCCGTTCGACCGGGCGGGGGACGCGGCCTCCGAGGCCGGGGGCGACCGAGCGGGCGCCGGCGGCTTCGACCTCCACCGCGAGGCCGCCCACTCCGAGCGGCGGGTGCTCCACGTCGACGCCCGGACGGGCAGACACGTCCTCCGACCGTTCCTCCGCCACCTCCGGGAGCGTTCCGGGGTCCGCTTCCGCGAGGACGCCGCCGCCCTCGACCTCGTCGTCGACGAGGGACGGGTGACCGGGGCGCTCGTGGAGGCGACCACGGACGGCGACGGCGAGGCCGGCGCCCCCGCGGCGCTCGTCCGCGCGGACGCGACCGTGCTCGCCACCGGGGGGATCGGCGCGCTCTACCCCGAGGCGACCGGGCCGGCGGACGCGACCGGCGACGGCGTCGCGATGGCCGCCCTCGCCGGCGCGGCCGTGCGCGACATGCAGTACGTCCAGTTCCACCCGACCGCGCTGGACACCGACGCGGCCGCCGTCGGGGATCTCGACGCCGGGTCGCCGCTGATCAGCGAGGCCGTCCGCGGCGAGGGCGCGCGGCTCGTGAACGCCGACGGCGAGCGGTTCATGCCCGCGGTCCACGAGGACGCCGAGCTCGCCCCGCGCGACGTCGTCGCTCGCGCGGTCGCCCGCGAGCGCGAGCGGACCGGCGGGGTCCGACTCGACGTCTCCGACGTCGACTTCGCCGGGACGTTCCCGGGGCTCGCGGCGGACTGTCTCGACCGCGGCGTCGACCCTGCCGACGGGTTCCCGGTGCGGCCGGCCGAGCACTTCCTGTGCGGCGGCGTCGACGTGGACGACCGCGGGCGGACGTCCCTCGACCGGCTGTACGCCGCCGGCGAGTGCGCCCGGACGGGCGTCCACGGGGCGAACCGGCTCGCCTCCACCAGCCTGCTTGAGGGGCTGGTGTGGGGCCGGCGCGCCGGCGCGGACGCCGCCGACCGCGACCCGGTCGGGGAGCCCGTCGACCCGCCGACGCCCCGCGACAGCGACCCGGCCCTCCCGGACAGCTTCGCCCGCGAGAAGTTCCGCCGGCTCCGCGCGACGACGGGTGAGGCGTTCGGGCTCGAACGCCACCCGGAGCGCATGGCCGCGGCCGCGGGGACGCTCCGGCGGCTGAAGGGCGAGGTCGACGCCTACACCCGGACGCGGACGAGCCGCGGGCTGTACGAGCTCCGGAACGCGACCGTCACGGCCCTCCTGATCGCCCGCGAGGCCGTCGAGGCGCCGTCGGCCGGCTGTCACCGCGTCGCGGCGCCGGGGCCGGAGGCGGGGTCTGACACGGGAGCCGCCGACGCGGCCGTCGAGCCCGGAGGTGACGGCCGTGCTGACTGACGCGACGATCCAGTCCTGGCTCCGCGAGGACCTGGGCCACCACGACGTGACGAACGACGTCCCCGGCGACGCGGAGGGGGGGCTGGTCGCCCGCGAGGACGGGGTCGCCGCCGGCCTCGACGCCGCGGTCCGCGTGTTCGAGTACCTCGGCGTGGAGGCGACCGCGGCGGTCGAGGCGGGCGACCGGGTCGCGGCCGGCGGGACGGTGCTGCGGACCGCGGGGCCCGCGCGGGCGACGCTCAGGGGCGAGCGCGTCGCGGTCAACGTGGCCGGCCACGCCTCGGGTGTCGCGACCGCCACCCGGGCGGCCGTCGACGCCGCGCGGACCGTCTCGGGCGACGTTCGCGTCGCCGCGACGCGCAAGACCACGCCCGGCCTTCGCGGGGTGGAGAAGCGGGCAGTCGCGGCGGGCGGCGGCGACACCCACCGCCTCGACTGCTCCCACATGGTGATGGTGAAGGAGAACCACGTCGCCGAACTCGGCCTGGAGGGGGCCGTCGAGCGCTTCCGCGGGCGTGCCTCCTTCGCGACGGACGTCGAGGTCGAGGTGGAGGACCCGAGCGACGCCGCCCGCGCGGCCGACGCGGGCGCGGATATCGTTCTCCTCGACAACATGTCGCCCGACGAGGTCCGCCGGGGCGTCGAGTCGCTGCCCTCGGGGGTGCTCGCGGAGGCCAGCGGGGGTGTCACCGTCGAGTCGGTGCCCGACTACGCCGACGCCGGAGCGGACGTGATCTCGATGGGGTCGCTCACCCACTCCGCGCCGTCGCTGGATTACTCGTTCCGGACGGAGTGAGCGGCCGCGTCGGCGGGCGGCTCCTCCGACTCCGACCGTTCGGCGGGCGGCTCCTCCGCGTCCACTTCCTCCGCGTCGAGTACCTCCAGCGTCTCGTCGACGGTCACCCGGAGCACGTCGCCGTCGCAGGGGAGGTCCAGCCGGATCCGGAGGGGGTCCTCGCCGACGACGGTCGTGTGCACGTCGCTGACGGTCCACGGGTGCGTCCAGAACGGCTCGGTCGTCAGGTCGACGCCGCGCTCCGAGAAGAACGTCAACACCGGGGCAGTGTCGAGGAGGTTCACCCCGACCGCCGAGGTGAGGCGGTTGTCGCACCGCTCGCAGACGTGTCGTACCGCGACCTCCTGGCCGGGAACCGCGGTGTCCGTCTCGACGGTCGTCTCCATCCGGCCCATGCATTCCGGGCAGACGCCGTCGGCGGCCAGGCAGTAGTGGTGCCGGACGTGGTGGTGGAAGGCGTCGAGGAACTCCTCGGGCGTTCGGTCGGCCAGTCCGCCCGGCGGGAACGAGTAGTTCACCGGCGTCCGCCCGCACTCCTCGCAGGCGATGGTGAGCAGCTCGTTCGCGTACGTCGCCTCCAGGTCGCCGCCGCACTCGTAGCAGGCGCCCGGCGCGTCGAACGGGCCCAGCTCGCTCCGGCCGGTGAACGTCCCCGCGAACACCGAGCGGACGACCTTCCAGCCGGGCGTGCGGAACGCGTACCCCTCGCTGCAGTCGTCGGGGGCGTCGACGCCCTCGCACTCGACCTTCCGGACGAAGTGGTCGAGGAGCTGCTTCAGGTGGTAGTTGAAGTGTGCGCTGTCGTCCAGGTCGACGCGGTCGTACAGCTCCGAGAACGGAACGGGCGTGTCGTCCTCGCGCGCGGTCGTCGCCTCGTGGAGGGCCTGGAGGATATCGATGCGGGTCTCGTTGCCCAGCAGGGCGAACGCCTCGGCCGGGTCGAGGTCCGCCTCGTCGGCGTGGTCGGCGGCCTCCTCCGCGGATCTGCTCATACTCGGACGTGTGGTGTCATCCGATAAAACCGTTGGGCCGGGACGGCGTCACGGTCGCGTGGCGCCGGCGGCGGAGTCGCCCTCGTCGCCGCCGTCTCCGTCGAGGTCGTCGTTCCCGGTGTCGCCGATACCGCCCCCGGCGCCGCCCCTGCCGGAGCCGTCCTCGCCGCCGATCCCGCGCGACAGCCGGCGGCGACGAACCTCGAACCCCTCGCGCTCGTACAGCGCCAGGGCGGCGTCGTTGCCGGCGGCCACTGCGATCGACGCCGTCTCACAGCCCCACTCGCGGCCCCGCTCCACGCAGGCGTCGAGGAGGGCCGTCGCGACGCCCTCGCGTCGGTGCGACTCGGCGACGTACAGCTCCGAGACGTGACAGTCGGGCCCGCGGTCGAAGATCGGCGCCGTCGCCTCGCGCGATGCCGAGGCGAAGCCGACGCGTTCGCCGTCGACGACCGCGACGAGGTCGGCGGCGTTTTCGTCGGCGAGGCGGTCCTCGCGGTGGTCGATCCCCGGCGTCCGGAGGTCGTCGACGAGGGGGTGGAACGGCTCGTCGGCGGCCGCCTCGCGCTCGAACGGGATCCACAGGTCCTCGACGAACGACTCGACCTCGTCGCGCCGGAGCGGGCGGACCTCCATGCCGTCGCCTGCGACGGTCGCCACTTCACGGTTCGGTCGCCGTGTCAAGTCGTCACGGTCGGGGGACGGACGACCGGAACTCCGCGGTGTCAGTCGAACGCGATCCGGACCGCGTCGTCCTCGTCGCCGACCCGGGCCCCCTCCTGCCCGGCGAAGGCGTCGCGGAGGCGCTCCCAGGTGTCGTCGAGCGCCTCGACGATCACCTTCGTGTCGGAGACGACGGGCATGAAGTTCGTGTCCCCCTCCCATCGCGGGACGACGTGGGTGTGGAGGTGGTCGTCGATCGACCCGCCGGCGGCCGCGCCGCCGAGGTTCATCCCGGCGTTGAGGCCGGCGGGCCCGAGCGCGTCCTCCAGCGCGCGCATCGTCCGCGCCTTCAGGCGGGCGTGTTCCAGCATCGTCGGGTCGTCGAGCGCGGGGAACTCCCCCTCGTGGACGCGCGGGATCACCATCGCGTGGCCGGGGTTGTACGGGTAGTTGTTGAGCAGGACGAACGCGCGCTCGCTCCGGGCGACGATGCGCGAGGCGCGGTCGTCTTCGCGGTTCGGAAGGACGCAGAACGGACAGCCGTCGATCTCGTCCTCCCCCGCGTCGCGTTCGACCCACTCGATCCGCCACGGCGCGAACACCTGGTCCATACCCCGCTGTCCGCGTGCCGGCCCTTGAACCCCTCGCGGCGGGTCACGCGGGGAACACGTCGGCTCGCCGACGTTCGGGCAAACGCTTATGAGCAACGTGCTACCTTTATCGGGGTTACTGTCGTACGCGGGGACGCATGGCGACCCAACCCTCCGACCCCGAACGCGTCACCGAGCGGTGTACGGACTGCGGCGGGGAAACGACGCACGACGTGCGGGTCGAGATCCGCACGGAGAGCCAGAAGGAGGAGAACGCCGAGTTCTCACGCGAGCCGTACCGGATCACCACCTGCAGCGAGTGTGGTGCCGAGCGCGCCACGCGCATGAACAACGCGTAGACCCACCTGCCTGCACCCGAGACCAACCTGCCTGCACGCGAGACCATCCCGCGCGGCCGACCCGGAGCGGCCCGGGGACCTCCCCGTTCTCGACGACTCGCCCGCCGAACGACCGTCGTTACGCGAACAGCCCCTCGGTCGTCACCTCGACGCCGTCCTCGGTGACGACGAGGGTGTGCTCGGCCTGGCTCACGAGTTCGCCGTCCTGCTCTTTCAGCACGGGATACCCCTTCACCGCGCCCTGGCGGGTGAGCCGCCGGAGCGCCATCTCGTCGCGCGAGGAGTCGAGCCACCGCGCGGCGAACGGGAGCCCGTCGAACGCCTCGGCCTGTTCGAGCGCCCGCCGGGCCGCGCGGTTGCGGGCGGACGCGTCGCCCGTCACCTCGAAGATCTCCTCGTCGTTGCCCTCGCCCACCTTCCCGCGGCCGGTCGTCGCGAACGGCTCGATGGCGACGACCTGCCCGGGCTCCAGTTCCACCGAGCGGTCGACGCCGCGGTTCGGCACGTTCGGCCCGGTGTGGGCGTCGTAGCGCTCGACGCCGTGGCCCGAGAGGTTGTACACGGGGGTGTAGTCGTACGCCTCGATCACGTCCTCGATCTCGGCGCCGATCTCGCCGACCGGTACCCCCGGCCCCGCGGCGTCGACGGCGGCCTCCAGCGCCTGCTCGGCGGCCTCGACCAGTTCGGTCTCGCCGGCGAGGTCGACCGTCACCGCGGCGTCGGCGATGTAGCCGTCGACGTGGACGCCGATGTCGAGACAGACCACGTCGTCGCCGAACTCCGTCGCGTCGTCGCGCTCGGGTGTCGCGTGACTGGCCTCCTCGTCGACGGAGACGTTCACCGGGAACGCGATCCCGGCGCCCTCCTCGCGGATGCGCTCCTCGGCGTACTCGGCGACCTCCAGGTGGGTCGCCCCCGGCTCGACTAGCTCCCGCGTCTCCTCCATCACGGTCGTCAGGACCTCGCCCGCCTCGCGGTACTTCGCCAGCACGTCCTCGTCGAGGGTACTCATGGGAGTCCGTTCGACTGAGCCGGGGAAAGGGATTGCGCAACGCCGGACGGGCCGTCCGCGACCGCTCGGGATCGCCGGTCGTCGGTCGCACCCGTTCACGCCCACGCGACAGGGTCGTTCGGCTGGCACGCAGTGGCCTCCCCCTGTCTACAACCCTCACAGTAGTCCTATTCGGCGGCGTTTTTGTGTCTGCACGACCGTGAACCGTCAATGAGAGCGCCGCGCTTCGGGCCGGAGGTCGCGTCGCAGCACCGCCGCGTCGACGTCGACGAGTGGAACGACGTGTACGTCGTCGGCGATATCCACGGCTGTTCCGAGCCGTTCGATCGGCTGCTGACCGACCTCGGCGTGACCGACGACGACCTCGTCGTCATCGTCGGCGACCTCGTCCGGAAGGGACCCGACAGCGCGGCCGTCGTCGACCGCGTTCGCGGCGCCGACAACCTCCGCTCGGTCCGCGGCAACAACGAGGAGAAGCTCCTCCGCGGCGAGAAGGAGCTCCCCGAGCTGAGCGACGACGACCTCGACTGGATCGCCTCGCTTCCCGTGGCCGTCTCGTGGGCCGGCGAGGGCGCCCGTCCGGGCGCGCTGGTGGTCCACGGCGGCGTCGACCCGCGGCGCCCGCTCGCGGACCACTCGGTCGACGACCTCCAGAACGCGCGGTCGCTCGTCCCTGGCGGGAGCTACGGCGACCGACCGTACTGGTGGGAGGAGTACGCGGGCCCCCACCGGGTGTTTTTCGGCCACACCGTCCTCGCCCGACCGGTCGTCCGGGAGTACGCGGTCGGCCTCGACACCGGCTGCGTGTACGGGGGGGAACTGACCGCCTACGACTGGCGCCGCGACACGCTTCACTCCGTGTCCCCGGACGCGAGTGCCGAGGAGCGTACCGATCGGAAGATCCTGGACCCGCCGTTCCGCGCCGACGGCTCCGAGCCGGCCGCCGCTCCGGTTCCGGGAGAGTCCGACTGACCCGGCACCCGGACCACATCGGTTCTCCGTCCGCCCGTTTCGCCGGGTCACGATCGCCCCGAGTATCACGTCGGTTCCATCCGTATTCGATATCTGATACTACTGAACACGGTTCGGACGTACGGTCTACATAGCCGACAGTACGACTCGATATCGTACTATACGGATATGACGGGAACGCTTACAATTCCGCGAGGAGAGAACTCGGTATCCCGGACGAGATGACCGACCATCCGACTCGCGAGACGGAGACGGACCCGGAGGCTGCCGACGGAGCGACCGACGAGGAGGGCGATGCGACGGACGCGCCGGTCGACGGACCGGCCGACGGGGAGACGGACGGGGAGCCCGCGGAAACCGAGCGGACGCCGCCGACGGCCGGAGGAGACGCCCCGGCGGGGCTCGGGCGGGACGAGACCCTGGCGGCGCTCGCGCGGTCGACCGAGCCGGGGACGGCGGCGCCCCGACCGGGTGAGGACGAGGGAACGGGCGAGTCGCCGGTCCCGTGGGCGACCGTCGGCGCGGAGACGGCCCCGGTCGCCGACGGGCCGGTCGACCCCGACGCCGAGCGCGACGACCCGCGCCTCCAACTGAGCCGGGAGCTCAGCGAACTCTCGTTCCAGCGGCGCGTCCTCCACGAGGCCGAGGACGACCGGAACCCGCTGTTACATCGCGTGCGGTTCCTCGGTCTCACGACGAAGAACATGGACGAGTTCTTCATGAAGCGGGTCGGTGGGCTGAAACAGCAGCTCGCCGCGGGCGTCAGCGAGACGACCCCGGACGGTCGAACCCCGAGAGAGCAGTGGGAGGCGGTCCTCGACCACGCCCGCGACATCTTCGAGCGGCAGTCGCGGTGTTACGCCGACTCGGTCGAGCCCGCGCTCCGCGAGGCGGGGATCCGGATCGAGTCGTGGGACGACCTCTCCGAGCACGAGCGCGAGCGACTGCGCGAGCACTTCGAGCGACAGGTGATGCCGACCCTGACGCCGCTGACGTTCGACCCAGCGCATCCGTTCCCGTTCATTTCGAACCTCTCGCTGTCGGTGGCGGTCATCACCCGCGACGAGGACGGCGCCGAGCGGTTCTCGCGGATCAAGGTCCCGAAGAACCGACCGAGGCTCGTCCCGGTCGACGCGGTGTGTGCCGATCCCGGCGGGAGCGGCACCGCCGACGCCGCGATCGCGGCGGACGACGACGAGCCGACGCGGTACCTCCCGCTCGAACGGCTGATCGAGGCGAACCTCCACGCGCTGTTCCCCGACGCCGAGGTGACCCACTCGTCGACGTTCCGCGTGACGCGCAACGCGGAGGTGCGCCGCAACGAGGAGGTCGCCGAGGGGCTCATCGAGATGATCGAGGACGTCCTCCGACAGCGCCGATTCGCGACCGTCGTCCGGCTGGAGGTCGCCGACGACATGCCCGAGGAGGTACGCGACTTGCTGGTCGAACACCTCGACGTGAGTGAACGGGAGACGTTCGCCCGGCCGGAGCCGCTCGCGCTCGACGGGTTCGACGCCGTCGCCGACCTCGACCGGCCGGACCTCGGGCTCGAACCCTGGACCCCGCAACGACACCCCCGGTTCGACGACGTCGACGCCGACCGCCCCGCGGAGCTGTTCGAGGAACTCCGCCGCGGGGACGTGCTCGTGCACCACCCGTACCACTCCTTCGCCGGGACCGTCCAGTCGTTCCTCGATGCGGCCGCTCACGACCCGGACGTGCTCGCGATCAAGGCCGCCATCTACCGTACGGCGCCGGACTCGAAGGTGATCGGCAGCCTGATCGACGCCGCGAAGAACGGCAAGCAGGTCGCGGTGATGGTCGAGCTGAAGGCGCGTTTCGACGAGGAGAACAACCTCCGGTGGGTCAAGCGGCTGGAGGAGGAGGGGATCCACGTCGCGTACGGCACCATCGGGCTGAAGACGCACTCGAAGGTCGCGCTGGTCGTCCGGGAGGAGGACGGCGACGTGGCCACGTACTCGCACGTCGGCACCGGCAACTACCACTCCGAGACCGCGAAGGGGTACGTCGACCTCGGGCTGTTCACCGCGGAGGAGGCGATCGGCGGCGACCTCGTGAACCTGTTCAACTCCTTCACCACCCACGCGCGCCACCGGGAGTACGACCGCCTGCTCGTCGCCCCGGAGAACCTCCGGGACCGGATGACCGAGCTGATCCGCGGGGAGGCGGAGGTCGCCCGCGGGGGCGGCGACGGCCGGATCGTCGCCAAGATGAACGCCCTGGAGGACCCGGAGATCGTCCGGGAGCTGTACCGGGCCGCGCGCGCCGGGGTCGAGATCGACCTGATCGTCCGCGGGATCTGTCGGCTCCGGCCCGGTATCGACGGGCTCTCAGAGCGCGTGCGCGTCCACAGCGTCGTCGGGCGCTTCCTCGAACACTCCCGGATCTTCTTCTTCGCCAACGGCGAGGGGCGGGGCGATCCGGCGTACTTCGTGGGCTCGGCCGACTGGATGACGCGGAACCTCGACCGCCGGGTCGAGGCCGTCGTCCCCGTCGACGACCCCGAGATCAGGGCGGAGCTGGAGACCGTGCTGGCGACGATGCTCGCCGACAACCGCCGCCGGTGGATCATGCGGTCGGACGGGAGCTACGCTCAACTCGAACCCGCCGACGGCGCACCGGTCCTCGACACCCACGAGCGCCTCGCGGAGCGCGCCCGCCGATCGGCGCCGGAGGGCGACCCACCGTCGTCGAAAAGCGACCCCGGACGCGAGCCGGAGGTCGACCTCGACGAGGTGTACACCGACGTCGGCGACCCGTGACGCCGACGCGGACGGGCCGGTGCGACGGCCGGGGGCGGCTCGGTCACCCCGTCACTCGTCCGACTCCGCACCCGTCCGTGGCCGGCTCGGCGCGAGGACCTCGCCGGCGCCCTCCGGGGGCTCGCTCGGCCCCGCGCTACTCGAACTCCATCGTCCGCCCCAGCAGCACCGCGCTCACGACGATCGCGGCGAACCCGCCGGTGCCGACCGCGAACGCGAGCGGGAACTCCGCGACGAAGGTGACCAGGGCGACGACCGCGCCGACGCCGACCCCGACCGTCAGCGCGTCCGTCGGCTCCGAGATGTCCATGCCGACTCCCGGGGCGCCGAGGACTTCAAGCCTCCCCGGTTCGCGCATCGCGGGCTTTTTGCCAGGTGCGGGGGGAGCGACGGTATGGCCAACCAGCCCCACCTGCTCGTCGACGAGGGAGACGTCCACGAGGTCGCGCTCGTCCCGGGCAACCCCGACCGCGTCGACCGCATCGCCGATCACTGCGAGGAGTCCGAACTCGTCTCCGAGAACCGCGAGTACCGCGTCGTCAACGCCGTCTACGAGGGGGTCGACCTCACGATCTGCTCGACGGGGATCGGTTGCCCCTCGGCGGCCATCGCCGTCGAGGAGCTCCACAACGTCGGCGTCGAGACGGTGATCCGGGTCGGTACCTGCGGCGGCCTCCAGACCGACGTGGAGATCGGCGACATGGTCGTCGCGACCGGCTCCGCCAAGGAGGAGGGGACGAGCAAGCGCTACGAGTCCGAGACGTACCCCGCCGTCCCCGACTACGACACGCTCACCGCGCTCGTCGACGCCGCGGAGGCCAACGACGAGGAAGTGCACGTCGGTCCCATCGTCTCCGACGACGCCTTCTACAACGAGTCAGACGAGTACGTCGCCGACTGGGAGCGGGCCGGCCTGCTCGCGATCGAAATGGAGGCGTCGGCCGTGTTCTCGCTGGCGCGCCGACGCGGCATGAACGCCGGCGCCATCTGCACCGCCGACGGCAACCTCGTCGCCGGAACGCAGAAGGGCGCCGACTCCGAGGAGGAGCTCCCGGAGAAGGCGAAGAACAACGTCGGGCGCGCCATCGACATCGCGCTCGACGCCGTCGCGTCGCTGTAGCGACTCGCACCGATAGCGCCCGAACACCCGCGACCACTGACAGCACGGAACCATGCCCGCCGACGCCGGGTCGGGGCCGGACGCCCCGGCCGACGCCGCCGACGCCAGCGCGGTCCGACGAGTCGCCTCGCGGGTCGGCCAGGCGGTCGGGCGCGCCCGGCGGTGGCTCCGGGGAGTCGAGCGCCGGGAGGCGAGCGAGCTCCGCCGGTGGGTCGAGGACACCGACAACCTCGTCCACCTGTCGGCGCTGGTGTTCGTCCCGCTGCTGGTCGCGGCGGTCACGGCCCTCTCGAACGCGACCCCGCTGTTCTCGTTCCTGCTGTTCCCGCCGCTGGCGTCGGGCACCTACACGCTGTTCTCGGACCCGGAGGGCCGGTACGCCGACCCGGTCCGGTTCGTCCTCGGGCTCACCGGCGGGGCGTCCTGCGGGTGGGTCGCGCTCGGGGTCATCGACCTCGCGCTTCCCGGCTCCGCCGCCCCGGTCAGCCCGGCGGCCGCCGCCTTCGCGATCCTGCTCGCGGGCGCCGTCACGTGGGCGTTCGACGTCGAGGAGCCGGCCGCGTACTCGGCGGCGCTGCTGTCGCTGGCGGCGCCCGGCCGCGCGGAGCTGTACGTCCTGTTCACGCTGATCGCCTCGATCCTGGTCGCGGCCGTCTTCGCCGCGTGGCGGAGCCTGTTCTACGAGCAGCGCGCCTCGCTGCTGTACGGGACCGTCCGCGGCGACGACCACGTGCTCGTCCCGATGCGCGGCGAGCACGCCGCCGCGACCGCGATGTTCGGCGCCCGGCTGGCGGCCGCACACGAGGCCGGGAAGGTCGTCCTGCTCGACGTCGTCGACGACGAAGGGAAGGCGTCGCGGCGGAACGCGTCCCTCGCCGGGGATGACGGCGGTCACGACGACCGGGTCGAGGACGAACGCGACGGTGCCGAACACGACGATCCCGAACACGATGGCGTCGAACGCGACGCCGGGGAGGCGCCGCGGACCGACGCCGCGACCGCCGCGAGCGAACTCGAGGCCCACGCCGAGCGCGTCCGAACCCGGGCCGGCGTGCCCTGCGAGGTCGTGATCGCCGCCGGCGAGGAGACCGCGACCCTCCGGTCGGTGGCGCGGGAGGCGAACTGCGACCTGATCGTGACGCCCTACGAGGAGGAGCTCGGGTTGCTCTCGCCGTTCGTCCGCGCCGTGTTCCGCGGGCCGACCGACGCGGTCGCCCACCGGTCCCGGGACGGCCGCGAGTCCTGGCGCCGCGTGCTGGTGCTCGTCGCCCGCGCGGGCGACTCGGCCCACG
This sequence comes from Halobaculum sp. EA56, assembly GCF_051195075.1. Lineage (NCBI taxonomy): Archaea > Methanobacteriati > Methanobacteriota > Halobacteria > Halobacteriales > Haloferacaceae > Halobaculum > Halobaculum sp. EA56. The sequence continues at coordinate 40,790 of NZ_JBNTJX010000014.1, read as the reverse complement.
CGATGGTCGACTTCGCCGGCCGCCTCGCCGGCGCTGACGGCACCGTCTCCGCGTGTACGTGCATCGACAGCGAGCGGGAACGCCGTCGCGCGGAGGACCGGCTGGCGAACGTCGTCGAGACGGCCGACCGGCCGATCGAGACCCGGGTCGCACGCGCCGACGTGCTGGAGTTCCTCGACGCGAACGCGGACGCGTACGACCTCGTGTTGCTCGGCTCCTCGGCGGACCGCTCTGCCGCCTCGCGGATCGTCTCGCCGCCGACGTTCCGGAAGGTCCGGGACCTCGAGTGCGACGTGGCAGTGGTCGACCGCGCGGACGTGGGGTGAGCGGGACGGGGCGGGCGTCCTGCCCGCTCGGGACCCCGGCCGGCTTATTCGTCCGCGCTCGCCCCGTCCTCCACCAGCCGGTCGGCGACCGCCTCCGTATCCGAGGCCCCGAGCGCCGACTCCACGAGGAGGTGGCCGCCGATGGTCGCCGGGGAGATGACCGTGTTCGCGCCCGCGCGCTTGAGCTTGGTCACGTTCTCGCGCTCGGTCGAGGCGGCGACGATCGACACCTCGGGGTTGAGCTGCCGCGCGGTGAGGATCGCGAGCGCGTCCTCGGCGTCGTTGTTCGTCGCGGCGACGACGGCGCGGGCCGCGCCGATGCGGGCGCGTTCGAGCGGCTCCTCGTCGGAGGGGTCGGCCGTGAGGACGTTCACCTCCCGCTCGCGCAGCAGCCGGCCGACGCTCTCGTCGGGCGTGATGACGACGTAGTCGACGCCGGCCTCGTCCAGTTCTTCGAGTATCGGTTCGGTCAGTTCCCCGTAGCCGAGCACGAGGACGTGGTCTTCGAGGATGTCGAGCGTGTTCTCTGTCATGCGTCCGAGGGCGGTGGTGAGTCTGGCTTCGATCGCCGGGGTGAACAGCACCCCGAGCGCGACCGCGAAGCTGGCGACGTTGAGCACGAGCGAGGAGATGACGAACGCCTTCGCCAGCTGGGTCGCGGGCGTCACGTCGCCGTAGCCGACGGTCGAGGCCGTGACGACCGTGAAGTACAGCGCGTCGGTCGGGGTGGAGACGCTCGGGAAGCCCTCCCGCAGCGCGTAGGTGCCGGCGGTGCCGTACGCGAGCGACCCGACCAGCGCCGCCGTCGCGGCCCACTGAGTCGCGGTGAAGTCGACGGCGCGGTCGAAGGCGCGGCGGTTCGCCGCGACCACGAGCAGCGCGAGCAGCGACAGCACGACCAGCGGGTACGACAGCTCGCTCGCCTGCAACAGCCCCTGCGCGGCCGACAGCGGGAGCAGGACGACCGAGGAGTACCACGCCCCCCGGAGCCCGCGCCGGAGCCCGTACGCCGACAGCAACAGGAGGAAGCCCGTGAGCGCGCCGGTGAACCCCGCCGTCTGGATGATCTCCGGGGGAAGCACGTCGACGAGCGGCCCCCGCGGGGTCGTCGCGATGTTGGCGATCCCGAGCGCGACCGAGACGAACGCGGCGGCGCTGGTGAGCCACACCGCCGCGCGTCCCCCGAACCGGTCACGCCAGCCTGCCATGCAACGTGCCAGCCGACGGACCGATATAAACGGTGCGACCCGGCGCGCCGAACCGCTCGGTCCCCGCCGGCGTCGGTAGGGATTAGTACGCCCGGCGTTAGCGACACCCTATGGTCGCGTCCTCGCTCCCCGTGCAGGTCCTCCTCGGCCTCTATCTTGGCCTGCTAACGGGGGTCGTCCCCGCGCTCGTCGCGTGGACGCTCGGCTTCGTGTTCAAGTACTTCACCGGCGTCTCCATCCCCGGGTTCGGCGTCGTCGTCCTCTCGCTGGCGATCGCGGGGGTGAACGGGGGCCTGCTCGCGCTCAACGACCGGACGATCCGGGACTCCGCCAACGGGACGGCCCTCCTGATCGCGATCGTCGTCGTCCTGATGATCTCGTTGTACGCCCACGCGAAGGGCGACGCGATGGGGTCGTCGCTCCCGAAGCGCCTCACGCTCAGACAGCTCACCGAGCGCACGCTGTCGACGGACGCGATCGACCTCGCGGGCGGGCGCGGTCAGGTCCGCGTCACCGTCGCCGGCGACGTCGCCGACATCGAGGGGTACCCCGCGCTCCCGGCGGACCTGCGCGCGTCGGTCCGGTCGTTCGCGGACGACTTCGACGCCGACCTCCCCCTGAGCGAACTGGAGGCGGCCGTCGCCGAGCGCCTCCGCGCGGAGTTCGACCTCGCGGAGGTGACGGTCCGCCTCGACGAGCGCGGGCACGCGACCGTCGCGGCGGCCCCGCCGCTCGCGGGCGTCTCCGGGCGCGTCCCCGACGGGAAGCGCGCCGTCTCCGTGCCCGCCCTGCTACCCACGGGGCTTGCCCGCGGCGACGAGGTCACGGTCGTGACCGGCGACGGCGAGGCGGTCGACGGGACGGTCGTCGCCGCCCGGACCGACGGCGCGAAGAAGGAGGAAGCGTCCGCCAAGCCGGACGGGGGCGGGGACGGCGACGGGGACGCCGCCGTCCCACGCTCCTCGCCGACGACGGCGGGGGGCGACGGCCGGCTCACCGTCGCGGTCGACCGGGCGGCGGCGACGCGGCTCCTCGGCGCCGACGTGCGACGGGCGGTCGTCCGCTCGCGCGGCACCAGACGCGAGTTCGAGCTGTTGTCGCTGCTGCGGCGGGCCGGCAAGCGGTTCCGGCGGATGGGCGTGCGCGCCGGCGGCGCGCTCGACGGCGTGAGCCTCGGCGAGGCGGCCGTCCGCGACGAGTACGGGGTGGCGGTCCTCGCGGTCCGCGACGGCGCCCGGTGGCGGCTGGCGCCCGACGGCGACGTGGCCCCTTCGGCGGGCGCGGACCTCATCGCCGTCGGGACGCGCGAGGACCTCGACCGGTTCGGGCGCGAGGTGGCGTCGTGAGCCGCACCGGCGCCGGGACGGCCGCGGCCGCGACGGTCGGTCCCGCGGCGCCGCTCCAGTCGGCGGTCGAGTTCCTGGCGGCGGTCGACGCGCCCCGCCTCGTCGGGTTCGCCGTCGCGTCGTTCCTCGTCGCGGCCGCCGGCGCCGCGGCCTACCGCTGGTACGTCAGCGAGCCCGTCCCCCGCGGGCTCACCACCCTGCTCGGGGTTGCGACGGTCGCGGTGTACCTCAACACCGTCGGGCTGTTCTCGACGGTGATCCCCACGGCGGGCGTCGCCACCGCCGACCCGTTCGCGCCGATGACGGTCCTCCGGAACGTCGTCAGCCTGCTGGTCGCCGCCGCCGCCGCGCCGGTCGGTCGACGTGCCGGCGATCGCTTCGCGACGAACGTGACGGCCGTCGCCGGCGGCGAGCGCGTCGAGGGCGACCTCAGCCGCTTCGCGCGGACCGTCGGCCGTATCCGGACGGTCGACCTCCCCGAGGAGATCGCGGACATCGACGGCTACGACCCGGTGGACGACGCGACGAAGGAGCGGCTCGCGGGCGAGACGCTGCTGTTCCCCCGCCGGCTGTCGGACGCGGAACTGCGCGACCGGCTGGTCACCCGGCTGAAGGAGGAGTACGGCGTCGGCCACGTCGACGCCGAGTTCGACGGGGACGACGTGGTCCACCTCGGCGTCGGGCGGCGCGTCGCGGGCATCGGACCGACGCTGGGCCCCGGCGCGTGCGCGGTCGCGGTGCGCGCGGACCCGCCCAACGGGGCCGGCCCGGGGGACGCCGTGCAGGTGTGGCGCCTGCCCGAGCCCTCGCCCGAGACCGACGAGACGGCGCCCGGGACGGACGACGGGGGCGTCGGCGCCCGCGAGGCCGAACGGGTCGCCACGGCGGAACTGCGGGCGACTGCGGGGGACGTGGTGACGCTGGCGGTGGACGAGTCCGACGCGAACGCGTTCGACGCGGACGGCGAGTACCGGTTGCTCACGCTGCCGGCGAGCCCCCGCGCCGACCGCGAGTTCGCGTCGATCCTCCGGGTGTCCGACGAGACGATGGGAGTCGTCACCGTCGGCGCCGCGAGCGCCCTCGACGGCGCGACCGTCGGCGACGTCGACGGGGCGGTCGTCGCCGTCGGCGGGACCGACGGCTCGGTGGAACCGATCCCGGCCCGCGGGCGGCCGCTCTCGGCCGGCGAGACGGTGTATCTCGTCGCCCGCCCGGAGACGCTCCGCGTGTTGGAGCGGCGTGCCGAGGCTGCCGAACCCGGCGGCGACCCCGCCGAACCGGCGGAGACGGAGACGGCGGGGCAGTGACTGACCGGGTCCACGCCGGCGGCGCGACCCGTGGGGGCCGCGTCGCCGCCGGCGCAACGCTCTTGCCCGGGCAACGGGGACCGGTGGGTATGGACTGGAAGCTGTTCGCCGACCTGGCGGAGGCCGCGGGGGAGTCCGAGCCGACGGTCGAGGCCCCCGACGCGGCGACCGTCGGCGAGGCGCTCGACGCCCTGCTGGAGGCGTACCCGGCGCTCGCGACGCGCGTCCTCGACGAGGACGGCTCGCTCAGGGGCCACGTCAACCTCCTCCGGAACGGCCGGGACGTGCGCGAGGCCGAGGGGCTCGACACGCCGGTCGACGACGACGACGAGCTCGCGCTGTTCCCGCCCGTCAGCGGCGGGTGAGCTCCGAAACCGTGGGACGGCGCGACGGATCGAGGGCCTTTCGGAAGCCTTAATTGTGTCCCTGCGGAATCGATGAGTGCGGGAAAAGGCCGGTCGGGTTGGTAGTCTAGTCCGGTTATGACACCTCCTTGACATGGAGGAGGCCGGCGGTTCAAATCCGCCCCAACCCATTCGTTTTAAAAGGGCAAATCGCTCCACGTAGCGACATCCCTTATTACAGCGGGGTGAACCCATGAGTCGCACCGCTTCGTCGGTCGACCTCGACGACCTGACACCGCCGATCTGCGACATCTGTGGCTGCTACATCGAGGAGCCAGGACAGCGGTGTCTCGCCCTCGACGACGGGAGGTGTTCGCCGTGAGCGGAAGCCGGACACCGCCGTCGACCGACGACCACGCCCCCGGCAAGTCGCTCGACGAGTTCCTCTCGACGGTCCGCCAGTAGGACAGGCCCCGAAACGTTCTCCACGATGTATGCAGTACGCATACGCATGAGTACCAGCATCCGAGTGACCGACGAGACGAAGCGGAAACTGTCGAAGTTGAAGCGAGACGACGAGACGTGGGACGAGTTCCTCGCTCGGCTCGCAAACAACGAGGAGCCGATCACCGTCGGCGCGTGGTCCGAGGAGGAGGCGGAGCGTGCGCGTGACGCGGTCGACCGGTCGCGGGAGAGCTTCGAGCGGTGACGTTCCTCGACTCCTCGGTCATCATCGACATGCTCGCGGGCGTCGAGGAGACGGTCGCGTTCGTCGAGGACCAAGGCGGGCCGTACCTCACGTCTACGATCTGCGTGTACGAGGTGCTGGAGGGGAAACTCGGTGCGGGATCGACGGACGTGGCGGCCGCTCGCGAGGACTTCGGCGGTGTGACCGCGCTCGATCTGACCGAGTCGCTCGCGCTCGAAGCGGCTCGGCTTCAGGACCAGCTCCTCGACGACGGGCAGCGCATGGCCGCCCGCGATCTCCTCATCGCCGCGACGGCACGCTCGACCGGCGACCACCTCGTCGTCGCGGATAGCGACTTCCAGACGGACGTGCTGGAGTCGCACCTCACCGTGACCAACTTGCGTGAGTAACGAGCAGCGTTTTACAGAGATACAATCGGTCAAATACCGCGATTCAGTCTTGAGGGTTGGCGCGAATGATTTACCATCACCAAATGCCGCTTGACTGGTATGGTTGATAAGGACCTCTCAAAAATATCGAGCAAGCTTGTATCCAACTACTGAAACAAGGAAAGCGAAGGGTGACTGCTGGGGAAGTCCAATCACACATGTCTGAGCCGATCGAGGCTTGGAGACTTGGATCTTTTCTCACCCTCGGCGTTCCGGACTACGAGGAGATCACGGTGAAGACCGAACGAAAGAGCGGGTCAAATGTTCACCACCTGAGTTGGAAATGAGATTTTACTGAGATACAAGCTGGTGAAATTGTCTATTTGATCTTACAATCCAAGTCGTATTCTGCTGGATCTACTGATGCTCTATCGAATGCCCAACGACCCCAGTCAGTGATAACCCAGCGGTCCTCCAGCCTTTCGCGAGCGACGTAATCCACGAAGCCGGCGTGCGCGAGAACACGGAGCCGGTGATAGACGCGTAGGTGATCTCTCCGATGTCATAGCCGATGGTCCACGCTGTCCCTGCACCCTCTTCTTGGAGTCTTCCCGGATCCGAACCGACCGGGGGCGAACAGACAATTGGTACAAAAGTTGATTCGGCGGGTGATCCTGTCGTGGGACATGCAGATAGTCCGTTCCGCCGTCAAGTCGCTGGGTCTCGAACCGGCGGTCCGTCCCGTCTATCGAGCCGTCCGCCGTTCCCGATACAGGCTCGCCGGCGAGACGTGCGAGGTCGAGGTCGAGGGTGCCCGGGCGGGGTTTCTGATCCCGACCTACAACGAGTGGACGGATCTCAACCCGGTCGAGGAGCGGCCGGTGCTCGCCCGACTGGTCTCCGACCTCCGTCCCGACGACGTCTTCTACGACATCGGCGCCAATATCGGGCTGTATTCGTGTCTCGTGGCCGACGCAGTCTCCGGCCCCGTGTTCGCGTTCGAACCCCATCCGGCCAACGCCGACCGCCTCGAGGAGAACGTCGAACTGAACGGGGCGGAGGTCACCGTGTTCCGGTGTGCGCTCGCCGATTCGACCGGGAGCGCGGAACTGAACGTCACGCTGGACGAGATCGGCTCGGCCGGCCATTCGTTGGTTTCCGACCCGAGCGAGGGGCTCGACAGGGTCACCGTGGAGACGAGACGGGGTGACGAGTTCGTCACCGAGCAGGGTCTCCCTCGACCGACCGTTCTCAAGATCGACGTCGAGGGGGCCGAATCGGCGGTGCTCGACGGGTTGGATTCGACGCTGTCGGACTCCCGTTGCCGGGCGGTGTACTGTGAGACGCACGCCGACCGGCTCGCTTCACAGGGGTCGTCGGTGACGGCCGTCCGTGACGCACTGGCGTCCCACGGGTTCGCCGTCTCGGAACACACCGTCCGACAGGGCAAGGGCGAGACGTTTCTCGTCGGGGAGCGCTCCGTGTCCCCGTCCGCGAACGGGTGACCCGGACAGGTACCCGCCGACGGGGAACTCCGGCGCGTCCGGGCCGGCGGCACGGAGACCCGTCGCCGGCGGTAGCGACGCGGCGATCCGACGGGGCGACCGTCAGGCGAGGCTGAACAGCCGTTCCCCCGTTCCGACCGGGAGATCGGACGGCGGTAGGGCGCGGTTTCCGCTACTTCCCCTCGCTTGTCCGGCCGTCCTTGAGCCGGTCGAGCCCGAGCGTCGCGATGAACAGGGTTCCGCCGAGGTACAGAAGCGACTGCGGGTTCGTGACCAGGGTGTTGCTGTAGCCGATCACCGTGCCCAGATACCCGAGCGCGGAGGCCGTCCATCCGAAGCCGGTGATCCCGGCTACCTGATCGAGGGCGTTCTCGTTCGTTCCTAGTTTCTGTTTCAGTGACATGGGGAGCACACTCGGCGTAGGAGCTGCTTACCGAAGCAGGGTTATGAAAATAATTTCACGCTACCGCGGTATCCGTGTCATTCGAGGGATACTGTCGCCGAGTAACGTACCCGTTATCTGCATCGTCTCTGTCGATCACTCACTGCCGTTCGGTCCGACCGAGGGCCGCGAACACGAGAACCGAGACTGACGGACGCACACATCGAGGAGTACGCCGTCCCAGGTGGCGAATCCCTTCACGAAGGTACGTCCGACACATTAAGCCGACCGGCGTGTGTCGGTCGTACGTGCCCGGAACCGACGACATCCATCGCCTCGCGGAGATGACGTGGCGGGAGGTGGAGGCGGCCGTCGAGGAGACGCGAACGATGCTCCTTCCGGTCGGGAGCACCGAACAGCACGGCCATCACATGCCCCTCGGGGTCGACGTGTACATGCCCGAGGCCGTCGCCGAACGCGTCGCCGAACGGACCGGCTGCCTGCTCGCTCCTCCCGTCTGGTACGGCGTCAGCCCGCATCACACGTTCAAACCCGGAACGTTCACGGTCGAGAGCGAGACGTTCCGGCACTACGTCAGGGACGTCTGCGTGTCCGCCGGGGAGTGGGGGGTCGAGAACGTCCTGCTCGTCAACGGCCACTACCTCGTGCAGGACCCGGAGCTGGACGTGGTCGTGCGCGAACTCACGAACGACCACGACGTGCGGGCGTTCCACGTCCCCCTCGTCTCGGGGTTCGAGGACGCCGCGACGGCGGTCCGGACGAGCGAGGTGTCGTTTCACGCCTCGGAGTTCGAGACCAGCATGATGCTCGAACTGTTTCCCGACCTCGTCGACATGGAGCGCGCGGAGGCCGTCGACGCCCCCGACGACGCGCTCCCGATGACCGATTACGACGCGTACGGCGACAACCGCGTCGGCTGGGCTCTCTCGGCCGACCGGATGGACGAGCTGACGCCCACCGGCGCCCTCGGCGACCCGACGGTCGCCACCCGCGAGAAGGGCGAGGCGATGGTCGAGGACGTTGTCGGCAAGGTCACACAGCTCGTGAACGCGCTCGGGGGACTCGACGGCGGCGACGGGCCCGTCGACTGACGGCTCGGCGCGGGATCAGCGCGGTCGGGCGGACCGGGCCCGACGGAGAACGTCAGTGAACGGGGGCGAGGACCGACTGCGTCGGTCGTCGACTCGTGCCGGGGGACCTACGCCGACCCGTGATCGTGGCCGAGGACGAGGGCCGCGGCGTTGGCCAGCAGGAGGCCGACGATCACGACCAACCCGTCCGTCGAGACGCCGCCGGCGAGCAGCGGGAGGTAGACGAACGGCAACACGATGGCTGCGTAGAACGCCAAGGCGCGGACCGGGCCCAGGGCGGCGGTCGCCCCCGGCACCGCGGCGCCGGTAAGGGCCTCCTTCAGGTCGGCCGGCTTCGACACCGCGTCTCGGACGCGGGAGACGGAGGGAATGGGAGTGGAGGGGGTCATCGCTCGTCTTCTCAATGCACCCCTCCCCACAAATAGTATGACGAGCATTCGGGACGGTTCGGACCTTTCACCGGCGACACTGCGGGACCGTCCGTCGTTTCACGACGGGCCGAGGATCGGGCAGACCGTTCATCGACTTCGCTGAGGCTTTGTTTCTGATCGGGACGCGGCGGCGACCGTTACCGCCCGTCTGCGTTCGACGGTCCGGCGCCGTCGGCGTCCCTGCCGTCCTCGTCGACGTCCGCGGGACCGGCGCCGTCCATCCCCGCGGCGCCGTCCATCCCCGCGACGCCCCCCAACGCGTTCCCGACCTCCTCGGGGTCGAGGTCGCGGTCGTACTCCTCGTCGGCGTAGAGGTGACACGCGACGGCGTGGGGGTGGCCCGTCAGGACGGGGTCCTCCTCCTCGCAGGGGGAGGCGAACGCGTCGCGGAGGCGGTCGGCGGCCTCCTCCTCCCGCCCGTTGGCGAGGATCTCGAGGGCGTCCTCGACGGTGTCCATGGTCGCCCCGGAGAGGCCCCCCAGGTCGAACTCCTCGCGGAGCGCGCGCTTGAACGCGACCGGGTCGCGCTCGAACGGCTCGTCCCCGTCGTGTTCGCTCGCGAGCGTGTCCCAGACCGACTCCGCGGAGAACCCCTGCCGTTCGAGGCGGTCCCGGAGGTCCATCACCCCGCGGTACTGCTCCTGCGGGATGTCGACGGTCACGGGCTGGATCACCTTCGGGCACCGCGTCCGGAAGTGACACCCCGACGGCGGGTCGCGCGGCGAGGGAACGTCGCCCGACAGCGCGTCGACGCGGCGGCCCTGCTCCTCCACGGACGCGCGCGGGACGGACTCCAGCAGCGCCTCCGTGTAGGGGTGCTTGGGCGACTCGAAGATGTCGTCGGTCGCGCCGGTCTCGACCACCTCGCCGAGGTACATCACGGCGACGCGGTCGCAGATGTGGCGGACGACCGAGAGGTCGTGGGCGATGAACAGGTACGTCAGCCCGAACTCCTCCTGGAGGTCCTCCAGGAGGTTGAGGATCTGTGCCTGCACGCTCACGTCGAGCGCCGAGACCGGCTCGTCGAGGACGACGAACTCCGGGTCGAGCGCGAGCGCGCGGGCGATGCCGACGCGCTGGCGCTGTCCGCCCGAGAACTCGTGCGGGTAGCGGTCGATCTGGTCGGCCGAGAGCCCGACGCGTTCGAGCAGCTCCATCGCGCGGTCGCGGCGCCACTCGCGCTTCGAGCGCCCGTCGTCGGGCGACTCCTCCGGGAGGCCGTGGATCTTCAGCCCCTCGCCGACGATGTCGCCGACGGTCATCCGCGGGTCGAGGCTGGAGAACGGGTCCTGGAAGACGATGCCCGCGCGCTTGCGGAACCGCGTCAGCTCCTCACCGGACATCTCCATGACGTCCTCGCCGTCGAACTCGACGGTGCCCGCGGTCGCCTCCCGCAGGCGCAACAGCGTCTCGCCGGTCGTCGACTTCCCGCAGCCGGACTCCCCGACGACGCCGAGCGTCTCGCCGGGGTACACGTCGAGGTCGACCCCGTCGACGGCCTTCACGCTCGTGGGCTCGCGCCCGAGCAGACGGTCGAACAGCGAGTCGTCCTCGAAGTAGTACTTCTTGAGGTCGCGCACCCGGAGCAGGGGCTCCTCGCCGGCCTCGCGGCCGGCGGTCGAGGCGGCGTCGGGCGCCCCCCGCCGGCGGTCACTCATCGCCGCGCACCCCCTCGTTCCGCCCGAAGTGGTCCGCCGGGAGCGCGTCCGCCTCCGCGAACTCACGCCGGGTGAGCACGCAGCGGGCGGCGTGTTCGTCGCTCCCCGGATCGGCGTCGTACTCGGGGATCGGCTGGAGGCAGTCGGTCATCGCCTTCGGACAGCGGTCGGCGAAGAAGCACCGGCCGCCCATCTCTTCGTCCAGCAGCGAAGGGACGTTCCCCTCGATCGGCTGGAGGCGCGGCGCCGGGTCGTCGAGGTCGGGGATCGACCCGATCAGCCCCTGCGTGTACGGGTGGACGGGCGACTCGAACACGTCCGGAAGCGTTCCGCGTTCGACGATCTGGCCAGCGTACATGACTCCCACGCGGGTACACATCCGCGCGATAACGCCCAGGTCGTGGGTGATCAACACCACCGAGGTGCCCTCCTCCTCCTGCAGGTCGCGCAGGAGGTTCAGGATCTGCGCCTGGATCGTCACGTCGAGCGCGGTCGTCGGCTCGTCGGCGATCAGCACGTCCGGCTCGCCGGCCAGCGCCTGCGCGATCATCGCGCGCTGGAGCATCCCGCCGGAGAACTGGTGGGGGTACTCGTCGGCGCGCTCGGCGGGGTCCGGGATGCCGACCTGTTCGAGCAACTCGATCGCGCGGTTCATGCTCGACTCGGAGGTGTAGCCACGGTTCGGGAGGAGCGTGTCGACCACCATCCGGCCGAGCCCGTACCCCTGCGAGCGCGAGCGGGTGCGCCGCGGGTTCGCGCGGGCGCGCCGCTGCACCTCGACGGCCTCGGCGATCTGTTCGCCCACCGTGATCGAGGGGTTCAGCGACGACATCGGGTCCTGGAACACCGTCGAGAACGCCGGCCCGCGCAGGGCGCGACGGACGCCCTCGGGGAGGCGGCGCGTGTCGACGAAGTCGCCGTCGACGGCCGCCGGACGGTCGTCGCGGAACTCGTCGGCGAGGTCGGCGTCGCGGTACCACACCTCGCCGCTCGTGATCCGCCCGGGCGAGTCGACGAGGTCGATGAGCGACAGCGCCGTCACCGACTTGCCCGACCCGGACTCGCCGACGATGCCGAACACCTCGCCGTCGCGGACGGTGAAGTCCACCGACTCGACGGCGTTCACCTGGCCCTCCTCGGTGAAGAACCGGGTGGAGAGGTTTCGAACCCGGAGGACGTCGTCCGCGTGCCCCTCCGGCGCGCCGGCGGTCTCGGCGGCGGCACCGGTGCCGGACTCGGCATCCGCCGTGGGGGTGGAGGTGGAGTCGCTCATCTACAGTCCCCCCTCCCCCTCGATGCCGGGATCGAGCGCGTCGCGGAGCCAGTCGCCCACGAGGTTGATCCCGATGACCGAGAGCACGATCGCCAGCCCGGGCACCGTCGCGATCCACCACGACGACGAGAGGTAGTCGCGTCCCTGGGCGATGTCGAAGCCCCACGAGAGCGTCGTGCCGGAGAACCCCAGGAACGACAGCGCCGACTCCAGCAGGATGATCGCGGCGACCTGGATCGTCGCCAGCACGAGGATGGGCGTGATCGCGTTCGGCAGGACGTGCCGGAACACGACGCGCACGTCGCTGGCGCCGAGCGCCCGCGCGGCCTTCACGTACTCCTCCTCGCGGATGGAGAGCGCCTCGCCGCGCGCGATGCGCGCGAACCACACCCAGTTGACGAAGCCGACGACGAGGATGACGACCGTCGGCAACACGAACGTCTCGGGCATCGGCGTCGGCAGGCCGACCGCCTCGCGGAACGATCCCGCCACCCCGGTGGTGACGAGCGGGTCCCTGACCGCGACGGCGACGTCCGCCTGGAAGCGGCTGAACAGCCCGATCAGCGCGATCGCGAGCACGAGCGACGGGAACGCCAGCGACACGTCCGCCGTACGCATCAGCAGGTCGTCGACCCGGCCGCGGTAGTAGCCGGCGACGAGCCCGACGGTGACGCCGAGCGCCGCGGCCAACACGGTGCCGAGCAGCCCCACGAGCAGCGAGGTCCGCGCGCCGTAGATGGCCCGCGAGAGCATGTCCTGCCCGAGGGAGTTCGTCCCCAGCGGATGCTCGGCCGTCGCGTTCACCGTGACGTTCGTCGTCACCGTCTGGACGCTCCCGTTCACCATCTCGGTGCGCGTCTGTTCCTCGGTGTCAGTGAACCCCAGCGGCGGGAGCTGTGCCCGGTCGAGGTCCTGCGTCCGCGGGTTGTGCGGGGCGATCATCGGCGCGAACACCGCCGCCAGCACGACGACGACCACGAGGACCACGCCGATCCGTGCGAGCCCCGACGAGCGGAACTCCTTGCGGAGGTTGCGGACCGTCCGCGGCGAGATCGATAGCGGACCGATCTTCATTCCGCCACCACCCGCGGGTCGAGGTACGCGTACAGCGCGTCCACCGCGATGTTGAGCAGGACGAACCCCGTCCCGATGACGATGAGGCTCCCCTGGAGGATCGGCCAGTCGCGGGCGTTGATGGCGCGGATGATCTCCGAGCCCAGGCCGGGCCAGGCGAACACCGCCTCCGTGATGACCGCGCCGCCGATGAGCGTCCCCAGCTGGAGACCGAGGACGGTCACCACCGGGACGAGCGTGTTACGCAGCACGTGTTTGTAGCGGACGAGCGTCTCGGGTAACCCCTTCGCTCGCGTCGCACGGACGTACCCCTCCGACAGCTCGTCGAGCATGCCCGAGCGGACCAGCCGAGTGATGAGCGCGGTGAAGTACGTCCCCAGCGTGATCGCCGGCAGGAACAGCGAGGCGATCCACTCCGTCGTCACCTCGAAGAACGGTGCCGGTCCCGTGATCGCCGCCAGCGACTCCACGAACCCGTGTGCGCGTCCGCTGGTCGGGAAGACGTTGAACTCGACCGAGAAGATCAACACGAGCATGATCCCCAGCCAGAAGTTCGGCGTCGAGATGCCCAGCAGCGAGAACGTCGTGGCGGCGTAGTCGGCCGGCTCGTGCCGGCGCGTCGCCGAGATCACCCCCAACGGGATCGACAGCGCGACGGCGACGACGCTCGCGGCCACGGCCAGCTCCAGCGTCGCCGGCAGCTTCTGGAACACCTGCACCGACGCGGGGATGCTCGAGATGTACGAGTACCCCATGTTCCCGTGGAGGAGCTCCCAGAGGTAGTCCAGGTACTGAACGTACAGCGGCTCGTTCAGGCCGAGCTCCTCTGCGATCCGTCGTCGCGTCTCCTGGCTGGCGTCCAGCGGCGCCACCGTGTCGATCGGCGACCCCGGCGTGATGAACCGCAGGACGAACACCACAGTCACGACTCCCCAGACGACTCCCACTCCCTGTACGCCGCGCTTCAGAAGAAATCGGCCGTAGCCCATACCGACCTAGTTGGACTCGCTCGGCAGGCTCTGTGCCTCGTCGAGAAGGCGGTCGAGTTCGTCGTTCTTGTAGGAGGTGAGCGCCCCGTCGCTCGCGAGGAGCGGCTGGATGGTCTGGATCGCGTCGAAGGTCGCGTTGCCCCACCCGAGCAGGTACCAGTGGGGCTTGTCCTCGATTTTGCCCGTGGTCACCTGGCTGACGAGCGTCGAGAACTCGACCTGTCGGGCCGTCGCGCTCACGTTCGGGATCTCGTCGACCTGGGCGGCGACCGCCTGCGCGATCTCGACGTCCTTGAGGTAGCGCCCGATCGGCGTCACGAGCTCGACCTCGGCGCCGGCGTAGCCGGACTCCTCGACCAGCTGCTCGGCGCGGTCGAGGTCGCGCGGGTACGGGTCGATGTCGCCGTTGTACCCGAAGAAGCCCTCCAGCGTCGGCTGGCCCGTGGGGTCGCCGAACGTCTGCAGGACGTTCTCGATGATCGAGTCGAGGTCGACCGCGTAATTGACCGCCCGGCGGAACTGCGGGGAGTCGAACGGCTCGACGTCGTAGCGCATCGCGTTGAAGATGATCCGCGTGGACGGGACCGCCGCGATGGAGGTACCGTCGTTGTTCTCGACGCGCGAGACCTCCTGCGGGGGAACGTTGACGACGATGTCGGACTCCCCGCTGAGGAGGCGGTTCACGCGGGTCGACGACTCCGAGGCGGAGTTGATGGTGAACGTCGAGATGGCCGCCGGCTCCCGCCAGTAGTCGTTGTTGCGCTGGAACTCGACGGCGACGCCCTGCTCGTAGTTCGAGAGCTGGAACGGGCCGGTCCCGTCCATGTTCTGGTTGATGTAGGCCTGGTCGTTGCTCTCGACCCAGGACTTGTTCATGATGTCACAGTAGGTCGCGAACGACGCGAACACGATCGGGTTCAGCCCCGAGAGGTTCACGTTCACCGTTCGGTCGTCGGTGGAGGCGACCTCCGCGCCCTCGACGCCGATGAGCTGGTCGACCTGCGGCGACTCGATGCCCACGTCCGGCTTGACGATCCGGTTGATCGAGTAGGCGACGTCCTCGGGGGTGAGCGAGTCGCCCGAGTGGAACGAGACGTTGTCGCGGACGGTGAACTGAACCGTCGTCTCGTCGAGGCGCCGGTAGTCGGTCGCGAGCATCTCGATCACCGAGCCTTGCGCGTCACGCTCCAGCAGGCCCTCGTACGCCTGCAGGACGATGTTGTCCGTCGGCGTCTCGCGGTGGTCCTGCGGGTCGAGCCCGGAGTCCATCTGCGACTGCGTCATCACCACGTCGTCGCCGGAGTCGGTCGCCGGCTCGATGGCGTACGCCTCGACCGTCTCGTCGCGGCGCGGCTGCCACTCGATGTCGGCGGACTTCCCGTACACGGAGTACTGCCGGTGGAGGAACACCCACGGAGCCTGGGTGTGGCAGTGGAGGTTGGCGCGCTGGAGGTAGCCGTCGCGGGTCTCCGGCTCCGGGAGCTCTGTCGTCTCCTGCGGCTCGGTGGTCTCCATGCCGGCCCCGTCCCCGCCGGTGGTCGTCGTGGCGTCGGTCTGCTCGCCGTCGCCGTCGCCCCCCGTACAGCCGGCGAGCGTGACAGCCGCCGTCGCCGAACCCGCCGCCTGGAGGAACCGTCGTCTGCTCGTGTCCTCGTGAGACATGCCCGGAACGTTGGCGGACGACCTCTTATATGCTGGGGTACTATCCCGCACCCCAACAGATTCGGGGGTATCGGCCGAGCCGCCGGAGGCGGCCCGGGGCGATAGGTCCCGGACGGCCGTCGCGGGCGGTTACTCTCCCTCGCCCTGCGCGTCCACGACGGCGACGCCGGCGAGGTTGACGATGTCCTTCACCTCGTCGCCGCGCTGCATCACGTGGACCGGCTGGTCCATCCCCACGAGCATCGGGCCGATGGCCTCCGCCCCGCCGAGGCGCTGGAGGAGCTTGTAGCCGATGTTCCCCGCCTCCAGGTTGGGGAACACCAGCACGTTCGCGGGCCCGTCGAGCTCGGAGAAGCCGTACGTGTCCTCGAGGATCTCCTCGACGACGGCCGTGTCGGCCTGCATCTCGCCGTCGACCGGGAAGTCGACCTCGGGGTCGTCGTGGAGCAGCTCGACGGCCTCCCGCGGCTTGCGCGTTCCGGGGTTGTCGACGGAGCCGAAGTTGGAGTACGACAGCATCGCCGCCCGGGGTTCGACGTTGAACCGGCGGGCGAGCGTCGCGGTGTGTTTCGTCACCTCCGCGAGCACCTCGGCGTCGGGCGCCTGGTTGACCGTGGTGTCGGCGCAGAAGACGACCCGGTTCTTGAACGTCAGCATGTACACGCCGGCGACGTACTCGGCGTCCTCGGCGGTGCCGATCACCTGCAGCGGCGGCCGCAGCGCGCTCGGGTAGTGGTGGGTCAGCCCCGTGAGCAGCGCGTCAGCGTCGCCCTGCTCGACCATCACGCTCCCGAGGTAGTTGGTGTCGCGGCGGATCAGCTCGCCCGCCTCCGACCGGGTGATCCCCTTGCGCTTGCGGAGTTCGTGGAGCCGGTCGGCGTAGCCGTCGGTCGCGTGCTCCTCCTCGGGGTCGACGACCTCCGGCTCGAAGTCGAGCCCGAGGTGGGCGGTCGTCGACTCGATGACCTCCCGGTCGCCCAGGAGGACGGGGTTGGCGATGCCCTGCTCGGCCATCTGGTAGGCCGCCCGGATCATCTTCTCGTCCGTCCCCTCCGCCAGCGCGACGCGCTTGGGCTCCGAGCGGGCCTTGTTGAGGACGACGCGCATCATCTCGCGGCTCTTGCCGAGGCGTGCCTCCAGCCGCTCGGCGTACTGGTCGGTGTCGACCTCGGTGCGGGCGACGCCGGACTCCATCGCGGCCTCCGCGACCGCCGGCGCGACCTGGAACAGCACCCGCGGGTCCAGCGGCTTCGGGATGACGTACTCCGGGCCGAACTGCAGCGGCTGGTCCCCGTACGCCTTCACCACCGCGTCGGGCACGTCCTGGCGCGCGAGGTCGGCCAGCGCCTCCGCGGCCGCGCGCTTCATCTCCTCGTTGATGTCGGTCGCGCGCACGTCGAGGGCGCCGCGGAACAGGAACGGGAACCCGAGGACGTTGTTCACCTGGTTCGGGTAGTCCGAGCGGCCCGTTCCCATGATCACGGTGTCGTCGCGTGCCTCCTTCGCGTCGTCGTAGGTGACCTCCGGGTCGGGGTTCGCCATCGCGAAGATGATCGGGTTCTCCGCCATCGACCGCACCATCTCCCGGCTCACGATCCCGCCGACCGAGAGCCCGACGAACACGTCCGCGCCCGCCATCGCGTCCGCGAGGTCCCCGCCCTCGCCCTCGCTGGCGAACTGCGCCTTGTAGTCGTTCACGTCGCCGGCGGCCGCGCGCTCCTCGGTGATGATCCCCGAGGAATCACACATCGTGATGTTGCTGGCGTCCGCCCCCAGCGAGACGTAGAACTTCGCCGTCGCGATGGCGGAGGCGCCCGCACCGGAGAAGACGATCTCGAGGTCGGAGAGGTCCTTGTCGACGATGTCGGCCGCGTTGATCAGGCCCGCCCCGGAGATGATCGCCGTGCCGTGCTGGTCGTCGTGGAACACGGGGATGTCCATCCGCTCGCGGAGGCGCTCCTCGATCTCGAAGCACTCGGGCGCCTTGATGTCCTCCAGGTTGATCCCGCCGAACGTCGGCTCCATCGCGGCGACCGACTCCACGATGTCGTCGGCGTCCTCCTCGTCGAGTTCGATGTCGAACACGTCGATGTCGGCGAAGCGCTTGAACAGCACCCCCTTTCCCTCCATCACCGGCTTGGACGCCTGCGCGCCGATGTCGCCGAGGCCGAGCACTGCCGAGCCGTTCGAGACGACGCCGACGAGGTTCCCCTTCGCCGTGTACTCGAAGGCGCGCTCGTCGTCGGCGTCGATGTCGCGGCACGGCGCGGCGACCCCCGGCGAGTACGCCAGCGAGAGGTCGCGCTGGGTGTTCGTCGGCTTGGTCGTCGATATCTCGATCTTGCCGGGCGGGTCCGATCGGTGATACTCCCGCGCGTCGTCGTCGAGTCCCATACCGGGGCGACCGCAGGGCTGGAGAAAAAGCTACCGAGCGGACAGGTGCGGACCGCCGCCGTCCGCGCCCGATGCGTCCGATCCCGCGGCAATCGGATCCGGATCCGCCCGGTTCGTAACTCGGTTCCGAGTGGTCGATCCGGGTCGGCCAGTCACCCGTGGTCGCGACGGCGGCGGTCCCCGCCGTCGCGAGTCTCGCGCTCGTCGCCCTCGCGTGTGTCGCGTTCCTCGTCGTCCTCGCGGGGCGCCGTCGCGGGGACGAACCCCCCGAAGCCGTCGTCCGCCGCCCCGTCCTCCGAGTCGGCGTCGGCCGAGTCGTCTGCGTCGGGACCGTCGTCGCCGTCGTCGCCGCCGGTCGTTGCCGCGGTGTCGCCGCCGTCGTCGCCCCCCTCGCCTCCGGTCTCGGCCTCGTCTCTGTCGCCGTCCCCGTCGTCGCGGTAGTGGCCGATCAGGTCGAGCCCCGACGAGAACCGGCCGAGCGCGGCGAGTTCGTACGTTCGGGTGAACGTCACCGTCAGCACCCGGACCGGGAGGCCGACCGCGACCACGAACAGCGGGATCCCGACGACGGCCGCGGCGACGAGGCCGAGACCGAAGCCGACGCCCATCCCGAACTCGGCGCCCATGCCGCTCGCGCCGCCGGCGCCGCCGGCGACCGCGCCGACCGCGAGGCCGACGACCCCCGCGATCACCGCGACGACGAGCAGACCGAGCAGCAGCAGGATCGCCGAGACGATCGAGACCCCGATGCCGACGAGCAGGTGCATCACGAGGTACACGAGCGTCTGCCACGGCTGGCCGCGGAGGGTCGGCCAGACGCGGCGCCACCCGTCGATCACGCCGCCGCCGTCGGCCACCATCGCCGGGACGACGAACTCGCGGGTGAACCGCGCGAGCAGCACGTACACGACGACGTACACCAGGACCACGAGGCCGAGGGCCGCGAGCGCCAGCGGCCGGTCGACGAGGCGCTCGACCGGCATGCCGGTGAGCAACGCGATCGCGGCGACCGCCGCGGGGGGCACGAGGAACGCCGCGAACAGGCCGATCTGGAACCCGAGGTATCGCAGGCCGTTCACGAGGTGTTCCCGGATCCCCCGCCGGAGCCTGAGGTCGTCGCGCGCGATGCCGTCGACGAGGACGAACTCGAAGACCGGGGACAGCACCACCGCCACGAGCGCGACGGTCACGCCGAGGAGTATCGCCGCGATCCCGACCGCACCCACGGCGGCGGGCAGCCAGTTCGCCTGTATCGGTACGGGGGCCGGAACTGTCCGGGAGAGGGA
Source organism: Halobaculum sp. EA56 (assembly GCF_051195075.1). Lineage (NCBI taxonomy): Archaea > Methanobacteriati > Methanobacteriota > Halobacteria > Halobacteriales > Haloferacaceae > Halobaculum > Halobaculum sp. EA56. Next base: position 21,416 of record NZ_JBNTJX010000014.1, on the reverse strand, counting down.
GGGGACCGCCGCGAGGAGGATCGCGGGGAGCGTGACGAGGAGCGGCGCGACCGACGACGCGGCGCCGGGGCCGCTCCCGAGGCCGCCGGAGCCGGCGAGGCGGGCGGCGAAGTTGCCCGCGTTGCTGAGCGCCTGCGTGCCGCCGCCGCCCCCGCCGCCGGCGAAGAGGGTGACGACCGCCGTGCGCGCCCAGCGTCCGACCGTCGCGGGGAAGAGGAACCCCCGCGTCGCGTCGATCGCGTCGTCGACCGCGTCGACGCCGTGCCAACTCATGGCGGCACCTCACAGGCGTGGGACATGAAAGTTGTTCCTCGCTCGGGGTCGGAATACCCGGCGAACCCGTCGGTAGCTCGCCGGCGACCTCCCCGGAACCGGTCCGCCGCTACCGCGTCAGGATCGACGGACGGGGGACCGTCGTGCCGCCCGCCTCGACGGTATCGGTCGGCCACCGGTCCGAGTCGGTGAGCACCTCGACGCCGTCGGCGGCGACGTAGGCGGTGTCCTCGCTCTTCGCGCCCCGGACCGTCGGGTTCCACGCGTAGGCGGCCTCGGCGGCGACGGGGGCGTCGCTCCCGGGCGTCGCGAACCACTCCCGGCCGGCGTAGCCGGTCGCCCCGCCCTGGTGGTGCTCGCGCCACTCGCCCTCGTACCCCTCCTCGGCGTACGCCTCGCGGATCGCGTCGAAGACCTCGCCGGCGGTGCCGTCGTCGCGCCCGGCGGCCTCGCGGGTCGCCGCGAGCGCCCGCGCCTCGACGCGCTGGGCGGCACGGTGCCGCTCGTCGAGCCACTCCGGCGGGTCGAACGCGACCGTCCGGGTGCAGGAGGCGTGCAGGCCGCCGCGGCGGGCGGTGACGATCACCAGCGCGTAGTCGCCCAGCGCGGCGTCGGTCGGCGTCGGGTGGCGGTACTCCGGCGCGCGCTCGCTCCCCCCGACCAGGACGACCGGGGCGTCGATGTTCCGGCCGGCCAGCGAGATGCGCAGTCCCGCGGCGACCTCGTGTTCGGTGTCGCCCGGTTGCAGCTCCCGGCACACCGTCTCGGTCGCCAGCGCCACCTCCCGACCGAGGTCGCGGTAGGCCGCGAGGTCGTCCTCGCTCAGGCGCAGGCGCAGCCGCGTCGGGTCGACCGCCTCCAACCCGGGGACCTCGAAGTCGGCCGCGGCCGGCGTCGGCGACCGCGCGGCGACCGACTCCGCGAGGGAGGCCTCGTACCAGTCGTCGGCCGCGACGGACATCGACAGCTCCGCCGGGAGCTCCTCGGCCGCGAGGCGCTCGGCCTCGATGTTGTTCGTGACGACGGTCCACTCGCCGTCCCCCAGGTAGCCCGCGGCGGCGTCGCCCACGTCGGCGCCCGCGTCCACCCGGTTCGAGCCCCCCGTGAGCCACGCGAACGCGTTCGGCCGCGCGAACCACACCGCCTCGTACCCCTCCTCGGCGAGGAAGCGCTCCAGGCGCTCCTCGCGCTCGTCGACGTCGACCATACTCGCGGGTCCGACCGGCCGGGCTTCAATGCGGCGGCATCGTCATCGACCCCCCGAACCGACGATGACCGACCGGCCGCCGGGGACTGCGTGTCGCCCGCACCCACGCGCGGCGCACGCGTGCGCCGCGCTCCCGCGGGCGACCGGGGAGAGGCGGGGGGCGGAATCGTCGACGCCGAACGGCCGGCGGAAACGACGTGCTCGTCGGACGCCGGGGTGGGACGTTCGCGGTCGTTCGTGTCGTCACCCGCCGGTTCGTCGTCCCGGGGGCGACGACGGGGACGCACGACCCGGAGATCGGACCACCGGCGACGAACGATCGGACCGAACCCCTAAAGAGGCGATACCCGAAAGGCACGAGGTAATGATGACGACGCTCGGGAGCGCGAGTGCGCCCCCCGGGGAGTTCGACACCGGTCGGCTCGAGGTCGGCGAGGCCCGCGACGGGTCCACCGTCGGGCTGCCGGTCGCGGTGCTGAACGGCGCGGCGGACGGGAAGACGCTGTACGTGCAGGCGGTCAGCGACGGCGACGAGCTCAACGGCCTCGGGGTGATCAACCGCCTCGTCCCGCAGTTGGACCCCGAGGAGGTCGCCGGGCAGATCCTGTTCGTCGGGATCGTCAACTACCACGGCTTCCAGGTGGCCGAGCACCGCAACCCCATCGACGACACGAAGATGAACCGCGCATACCCGGGCGACGCCAACGGCACCTCCTCCGAGCGCATCGCCGCCGCGACCTTCGAGGCGGCCAAGCGCGCGGACCTGGTCGTCGACCTCCACCAGGGACGGACCTCCCGGATGATCGACGAGGTCCGGGTGCGCTGCGGCCCGCGCCACCGCCTCCACCGCGAGTGCCTCGAACTCGCGAAGGTGTTCGGCACCGGCTACGTCCTCGACCAGAAGGGTCCCGACGGCCAGCTCGCGAGGGCCGCTCCGGACGAGGGCATCCCCACGATCGACCCCGAACTCGGCGGCGCCGTCGGCTGGGACGAGGAGTCGATCCGGATCGGCGTCGAGGGCATGTTCCGGGTGCTCCGCTACTACAGCTTCCTCGACGGCGACGTCGAGCGCGACCTCCAGACCCGCGCCTCCGGGTTCGACCAGTACGGCTCGCCCGCCGGCGGCCTCGTCACCTACGAGGTCGACCTCGGCGAGCGCGTCTCCCGCGGCGACGTGCTGTTCGAGGTGACCGACGCCTTCGGGACGCTGAAGGCCCGCGTCACCGCCGACAACGAGGGGATCTTCTGGCGCTCGCGGCGGCTCCCGCAGGTCGCCACCGGCGAGTACGTCTGCTCGGTCGGCACCGACGTGGATCAGTTCTAACGAACCTCTTTTGACGGGGTCCTCCTCGTTCGCTACGCTCACGAGAACTCCGGCCTCACTCGCGGCGAATCGGCTCGCTTCGCTCGCCGAACAGCACCGCCCGGGGGTTCCGGATCGCCAGAACCGTCACCTACTGGTTCCTCGCTCCCGGTCGCTCACGTATGACCGCTCCGCCGCTCCGCTGCCGCGACTGCGGTACCACGTACGCCGACCGCTGGCGCTGCGAGTGCGGCCACCCGCTCGATTACGCCGAACGACCGCTCCCCGACGGCCCCGCCCCCGACCCGGCCGCGTTCGACACGCGCGCGGGGCTGTGGTCGTTCGCCGAGTTCGTCCCCGAGTCGCCGCTCGTCACCCTCGGGGAGGGGATGACCCCGCTCGTCGACGCCGGGGACTGGGACGCGCAGTTCAAACTGGAGTACGTGTTCCCCACCGGCTCGTTCAAGGACCGCGGCGCCACGACCACGGTCTCGCGGGCCGCGGCGCTCGGCGTCGACACCCTCGTCGAGGACTCCTCGGGCAACGCGGGCGCCGCGATCGCGACCTACGCCGCCCGCGCGGGCATCGACGCCGAGATATACGTCCCGGCGTCGGTGAAGGACGCGAAGCTCCGCGCCATCCGGCGGGCCGGCGCGACGCCCGTGAAGACCGAGGGGCCGCGGCAGGCGACGACGGACGCGTGCGTGGAGGCGGTAGAATCCGGGGCCGGCTGGTACGCCAGCCACGCCTGGAACCCCGCCTTCTTCGCGGGGACGGCCACGGTCGCCCACGAGATCGCCCTCCAGCGCGACTGGGACGCGCCCGACGCGGTTGTCCTCCCGGTGGGCCACGGGACGCTCTTCCTCGGCGCCTACCGGGGTTTCCGCGCGCTCCGCGAGGCCGGCTGGATCGACGAGGTGCCGCGACTGCTCGGCGCGCAGGCCGCGGGGTACGCCCCGGTCGTCGAGGCGCTCCACGGGGCGGCGGCGGCCGCCGGCGACAACGACGCCGCCGACGGCATCCAGATCCCCGAGCCCGTTCGGAGACACCAGATCCTCGACGCCATCAAGGACACGGACGGCGACGCCGTCGCGCTCGGTTCGGCGGCGGTGGAGGCGGAACTGGCCGACCTACACGCCGCGGGCTTCTACACGGAGCCGACCTGTGCCGTCGCGCCCGCCGCGCTCCGCGAGTATCGCGAGCGCGGCGTCCTCGCCGACGACGCCGACGTGGTCGTCCCGCTGACCGGCAGCGGGCTGAAGACGTGAGCCGAACCGAGCCGGAGGCGGCCGAACCGTGATCACCGTTCCCGGCGAGTACTGCCCGCTGTGCGGAACTGACCTCGACCGCGTCACGGTCGAGGGCCGCGAGCGGCGCCACTGTCCGGGCTGCGACCGCGTGGTCCGGCAGAACAGCAAGCCCGTCGCGAGCGTCGTCGTGACCGACGGGAGCCGGGTGCTCCTCGGGAAGCGGGCCGTTGAGCCCAACCGCGGCCTGTGGGGGACCCCGGGCGGCAACCTCGAACACGACGAGCCGCCGGCCGCGGGCGTCGCCCGCGAGCTCCGCGAGGAGACGGGGGTCCGGGTCGACCCCGACGACCTGGACCTGTACCGGGTCGACCACGCGACGAGGGAGGGCCGTTCTGTCGTCGGGATCCGCTACGTCGTCCCCCGGGCGGCGACCGACGGCGAGCCGGAGGCTCGCGACGAGACGCTCGCCGCCCGGTTCGACACCCTCGACGGCTTCCGCGACGACGGCGGGATCAGCCCGTGGAGCCGCGACCTGCTGACCGCGGTGCTGGAGTGAGTCGGCGGCGGCGTGTCGCCCGGGCGGGAGTCGCCGCTACCGCTCCGGGTGCGTCGGCGCGTCGAACCCGCCGCGGACGAGCGGCTTGCTGATGTGTCTGCGCGCGCACGGGGGCACCTCGTACCACCCCGGTTCGAGGTCCCGTTCGACGGCCGCCGTCACCTTCCCTGGCTCGCTCGTCCCGCAGTCGCGACAGCGGTAGCCCTGGCCGGCGCCGGCCGACTCCATCGACGTCCCGCACTCCGGGCAGCCGGGGACGACCCGCTCGGCCCGGACGAGGTCGCGGACGGCGAACTTCTCCAGCTTCAGCGTCCCGTCGGCGACCTCGCCGCACGCGGTGAGGCGGTCGCCGACGCGGAGCGCGCGGACCCGGTCGCGGAAGCGCTTCGTCGGCTCGAACGCGACGCACGTGAGGGCGTCCGCGGTCGCCACACCCCCGCCCCGCGGTCCGGCGTCCGCGGACCCTCCCGACGGGTCCGTCACGGGGAAGAACACGTGCCCGCCGCGGCGCGTCTCGGGCGCGCCGGCGACCGAGCAGTCGACCCGGTAGGTCCGCCCGTCGCGCAGGTCGCCGAGGTCGCCGTCGCGGAGGTGAGCGTCGGTCCCCTGGTTCGTCACGAAGAGCGCGGCCCGCTCGACCGGCTCGGACTCGATGCCGTCGGCGACCGCCGCGACCGCCTCGGGGTCGTCGCCGCGGATCCCGTGGAGGATCGGTCCGGGCGCGTTCGGGACGCACACCGCCTCGCCCTCGCCGCGGTCGACGGTGTCCCAGGCGAGGGGGTACGCCTCGTCTGCGGCGTGGAACACGCTCGCCTCGTCCACCTCGCGGGGGGTGCCGCAGCGGGCGAACTCCCGGTAGGAGATCAGCTCGTAGGTCCAGTCGTCGAACGCCCGCCAGGCGCCGACGGCCGCGAGCGCGCCGATCCGGCCACGGCCGACGACGCCGTCGCTCCCCCCGTCCACGTCGTCGCCGGCGTCGCCCGCGGGACCCCGCCCGCCGTCGTCTCCGGCCCACCCGCGCGTCTCGAAGCCCGCCTCCGCCGCGAGCGCGAGCGCGTCGTCGAGCGCGTGGAACTCCCGGACCCCCTCGCGCGCGAACGCCGCGACCGCGTCGGGAACCTCGTCGGGGGCGCAGTCGGCGACGACGACGCCGGGGGAGGTGCGGGGGTCGTCGGCGACCGCGTACGACTCCACGAGGTCGGCGGCGAGGTCCATCGCGGCGCCCGGATCGACGCTCGCGTGGAGGGCGAGGGCGGCGTTGCCGCGGGTCTTGTGCTCCACCGCGGGGTTGAGGCGGACGAGGACGCGGCGGTCGACGGAGCCGCCGGCGTCCGCGATTGCCTCGGCCAGGAGGGCGGCGAGGTACGTGCTGCACATGCCCGCCGTGCGGGAGTCGGTGTCGTCGAGGCCGATGACCGTCACGGCGGGAGGGAGACGGCGCCCGGAATTGTGCCTTTCGCGTTCGGCGACCCCGTATAGCTCTATCGGTCCCCCGTCCGGGCGACCACCCGACGGCGTTCGACCCGGGGTCGGCGGCGGCACAACCCATATAAGGCATCGGCGGCGTATATCCGGGTATGTCCCGGAAGGCGCTGGTCGGGAACGTGACCGCCATGCTCGGGGACGGGGAGTTCCTCGTCAGCGAGCGCTGTGCGGTCCGCCCGAAGAGCTTCGACGTGGCCGCCAGGCGGGGGGAGGACCTCCTGCTCGTGAAGGTCCTCGGCAACGTCGACGCCTTCGACCGGGCGACCGGCGCGGAGATGCGTCGCCTCGGTGAGTACCTCTCGGCGACGCCGATCCTCGTCGGCCTGCGGACGCGCGACGAGGACCTCAAGCCGGGCGTCGTCTACTTCCGCCACGGCGTGCCCGCGATCCACCCGGAGACGCTGTACGACCTGGTGATCGAGGAGGTTCCCCCGCTCATCTACGCCGCCCCCGGCGGCCTCTACGTCAACATCGACGGCGACACCGTCGCCGACGAGCGCAAGGAGCGCGGCTGGAGCCTCGGCAGGCTCGCCGAGGAGCTGGGCGTCTCCCGGCGCACCGTCGCCAAGTACGAGGACGGCATGAACGCCTCCGTCGAGGTGGCCGTCCAGCTGGAGGACCTGTTCGACCGGCCGTTCTCCGACCCCGTCCGGGTGATGGAGGGCGCCGAGGAGGTGCGCGAGGCCGACCCGACGCCGGAGCCGCCGGAGGCCGACCCCGACGACGAGCGCGTGTACGCCGTGCTCTCGCGGGCCGGGTTCGCCGTCCACCCCACCCAGCGCGCGCCGTTCACGGCCGTCGGCGAGGACGAGGCCGAGCCCCGCGTGGAGTTCACCCTCCTCACGGGTCACTCGCCGTTCAACCGCACCGCCGAGAAGCGCGCCAAGCTCATGGGGTCGCTCGGCCGCGTCACCGGAACCCGCGCGGTGTACTTCACCGAGGGCGAGGACGAGCCGAAGCGCGAGTCCGTCGACGGCACCGCCATCGTCACGGCCGTCGAGCTCGCCGACGCCGACGACCCCGAGCGTATCCGCGAACTGATCCGCGAGCGGTCCGACGAGCCCGCGGAGGCCTGAGCCTCTCGTACGCGCCGGTGACCCGCGCGGACGGTTGACTCGACCAGCCATCGCCGTACGTCGTTCTCCTACACCCCGATCCGGAAAACTAGTTACCGACCGGCCGGCGGCGCGCGCGGTCTACGCCGCGCTACCGTCGCCGTACGTCTCCTCCAGGTACGCGACGATGTCGTCGGACTCGGGCATCCCCTCGACGCCGTGCTCCTCGTCGACGAGGACCGGAACGCCGGTCTGCCCGGAGACCTCCTTCACCTCGGTCCGCTCGCCGTGCGAGCGCGGGACCATGATCGACTCGTACTCCAGACCGAGTTCGGACAGTTTGTTCTTCACCTTCGCGCAGTACGGACAGCCTTCCAGCTCGTAAAGGACGAGATCGGACATTGCACCCGACGCTTGGGGACGCCCCGGTTTAAACTCCGTCGGGGTGTGCGCCCGCGGCGCGGAGGCGACGTGCGGTGCGGTGACACGATTCAGGGGTCGGAACGGGCGCTCGCGCCGCCCCGTCGCCGACCGGCGCCGGAGGGGGAGCCGGTCCCACGCGAGCGGCCACAACGGGTTTGTCTCACCGTGGCGTTCGCGCAACCATGGGGGATGCACCGACGGGAGCGGGACCTGAGGGCACGGGAACGCGAAGCGGGACCGGGTCGGGGCTGCGAGGGCGCGTCGCGCTCGTTCCGGGCGCCGCGGCCGGCGCCGGCGCGTACCTCCTCGGGTACCTGATCACGTACGTCACCCAGTCCGGGGCGGTACGCGACCGCCTCTCGGGGGTGAACTTCCTCGCGAGCCTGTTCGGCGGCGACCCCGTCGCCGCCTGGCAGGCGGTCGGGTGGTACTTCTACAACGCCCACTTCGTCGCGACGCTGTCGCCGTCGCTGGGCGGCACGCGCGCGACGAACTTCCTCTCCGCCTCCGACGCGAACCTCGCGTACCTGTACCTCGTGCCGCCGGCCGCGCTCCTGCTGGCGGGGGCGGCGGCCGCGGCGCTCCACGGCGCGGACGCCCCGACCGACGGCGCCGTCGCCGCCCTCGGCGTCGTCCCGGCGTACTTCCTGCTCGCGGTCGTCGGCGCGTTCGCGTTCGCGTACGGCGTCGGCGACGCCGGGAGCGTCCACCCGGACTACGTCACGGCCGCGCTGCTCGCCGGGGTCCTCTACCCGGCCGTATTCGGCGCTGCGGGCGGGGCCGTCGGGGCGCTGGCACGCTCGCGGTGACCGTGAACCCGGCCCCGGCGGCGCCCCCGCCGGCCGCGCTCACAGGTCGCGGGCGACCATCTCACCCCAGTGTTCGAAGCCGTGCCGTTCGTAGAACGACCGCGCGCGGTCGTTCTCGCGGTCGACGTCGAGGACCATGCGGTCCAGGGGGAGGTCCTGCTCGCGGGCGGCCGAGAGGGCCGCCGCCATCAGGTCGTCGGCGACGCCCGTGCCGCGGCGGGCGGGGCGGACGTACACCTCGTTGAGCACGGCGGCGTCCCACACGAACGCCAGCGACTCGGGGAGGACGAACACGTAGCCGACCAGCGGGGAGGCCCCGTGGGGGTCGCCGTCCGCCGGGTCCCCTCGCCCCTCTATCTCGCTCCCTTCCCGCTCCGCGACCGTCACGGTCGCCGCCTGCTCGTCGACGCAGCGGTCGACCCACGCCAGCCAGCGCCGGCGGTACTCGTCGGTCAGCTTCGCCTCGTACGTCGCCGCCTTCTCGTCGCCGCCGGTCCCGGCGCCGAGCCCGGTCTCGAAGCCGCGCTTCAGCGCCCAGAGGGCGTCGGCGTCGGACCGGTCGTACGGTCTGAGGATCACGTCCGCGCCGGTGTCCTCCCCCTCGGCCGCGTCGCCGTCGGTCGGGTCGTTCATACGCGGTCGACCGCGCCCGGCGGAATCAAGGTCGCGGTCCGGGCCGGGCCGGGACGGGCCGGCGCGTGCGGCGGTCGAGGCAGGACGGCGGCCGAACGCGTCCGTCACTTCCGGCGTACGCGGGCGAACCGGACCGCGAGCACGCCGACGCTCGTCGCCACGAGCAGCAGTTGCCACCCGGCCCAGACGAGGGGGAACACCCGTTCGACGTCCTCGTCCTCCGCGCCGGGGGAGGGGTCGACGCCGGTCGCGTAGTGGCGCGTCTCCGTGGTCGCGGGCTCGGCCGGCTCCGGCGGCGATAGGTCGACGAACGTCTGGAAGAAGCCCCGACGGTTCGACAGCCCGGCCCGACCGTTGAGCGTGTAGAACTGGTCGTGAAGTGGCCACAGGAGGTTCACGCCGTTCGCGACGAGGTCGAGGGCGACGCCGGCGACGGCGAAGCCCGCGAGCGCGACCCACGCGACCGCGGGCGCGGTTCCGCCGAGGCGTCCGCGGAGCCACGACTCCTCCCGGAGCCGGGTGTCGTAGACGAGGAGCGCGAGCACGAGCGCCGGGACCAGGACGTTGTGCCCGAGCGAGCGGTGCGCGCCGGCGAGGAACGGCGAGACGAACGAGTCGATGTCCGGGAGCGCCGTCGCGAGGAGGACGACCGCGACCGCCCGCCGGTCGAACGCCTCCTCGCGAAGCAGGGCCGCGGCCAGGAGCCCGCCGAGCGCCAGGTGGACGAGCGTGGACGGCACGGCGTGGTGTCGGGACGGCGAGGGTATGGCCGTTTCGCCGCCCGGGCGCCGCGGCACGGACTGCCCCGTGCGACGCCCGCCGTCTCCGACACGCTTACACGCGATTGCCACCACCGCCGAGGTATGACCGTGGGCGAGGAGGCCGACGGGACGCGCGCGGAGCTCGCCCGCCGGATCGCGGGGGAGATCACGCTCTCTGACGACCCCGGCGCGACGCTCCGCAAGTGGCGCACCGACTTCGACGTCTCGCAGACGGAGCTGGCCGACCGGATGGGGGTCTCCTCCTCGGTCGTCTCCGACTACGAGAGCGGCCGGCGCGAGTCGCCGGGGATCGGCCTCGTCTCCCGCGTCGTCGATGGCCTGCTCGACATCGACGAGTCGCGGGGGGCCGCGCGCATCCGCCAGTACGCCCGGGTCGTGAGCGCGGGGTTCGAGTCCGACATCGTCCGCGACATCCGCGAGTATCCGGCCGCCATCCCCACCGAACGGGTGTACGAGGCGCTCGACGCGACGGAGGTCACGCCCGGCGAGCGCGACACGGTGAACGGCCACACCGTCATCAACTCCATCGAGGCGATCACCTCGCTGTCCTCCGAAGAGTTCTACCGGCTGTACGGCCAGTCGACCGACCGCGCGCTCGTGTTCACGGGCGTCACCCGCGGGGAGTCGCCGCTGGTGGCGCTCCGGGTGGTGACGCCGACGCCGAACGCGGTGATCCTCCACGGGCTCGACGAGGAGGCGCTGTGGGACCACGCCGCCGCGCTCGCGAACGTCGACGGCTTCGCGCTGGCCGTCTCGACGGCGCCGCTGGAGGAGTCGCTCGATAGGCTCCGATCGCTGTAGGCGGCGCCGTCGGCCGCGCGGAGGCCTTACCGGGCGTCCTCGACGAACTCCACGACGCGCTCGGCGCCGACGAAGCCGTCCGCGACCCGGTCAACCTCCTCGGGGTCGCCGTCCTCGTCGGCCCGGAAGAGCGCGAGGGTCGGCACCGACCGGATGTCGTGTTCGCTCACGAGCGACGGGTCGGTCCGCGGGTTGACGAGCAGCACCGGTACCCCGGCCGCGCGGGCGACGCTTCCGAGAACGGGTTCGATACTCTGACAGAGGGTACAGCCCTTCGTGTAGAAGTCGACCAGCACGAGGTCGTGGTCGGCGAGCGCCGCACGGAGTTCATCGGGGAACTCGCGGGCGTCCACGTCGCGGGGTTTCGGCGCCGAGGTCGTCGCGTCTGCTGTATCGGGGGAGGGTGAACTCGTCACACTCCCGCTACGCGGCTCGCGATGAAAGGCGTTGCACCCGAGTGTGCCGCGGACGCACCGGCGACGGCCCGGCCTACTCGACGTAGTCGTACTTCCGCTCGCTCATGCGGCCCCACCCGGTGAAGACGAACTCGCCCTCGGGCTGGGTGAACTCCTCCAGCTCCACGTCCATGTCGTGGTTGTGGCGGTCGTGGACCCGTTCGTACTCGTCGTAGGTGAGGTCGTAGCGGCGTTCCAGCTGCTCGTCGACGTTCAGCGCCTCGACCTCCTCGCGCCAGCCGTCGGCGACGGTCTCGGCGTGGATCTCCGCCTGGGCGCCGGAGCCGTACGACGCCACGAGGAGCTTCCGGCCCGCGAGGTCCACGTCGTGCTCGGCGGCGTGGCGGAGCGCCGACGTGCGGGCGACGTGGACCGAGCCGGTGTACCAGTTGCCGACCTGCCGGGAGATGTCGAGGGTCGGCTCGATCACGTCCGCGTACCACGACCGGTACTCCTCGGTCTCCTTGAGGTCGTCCATGTACCCGCGGATGGCCTCCTCGTACGCCTCCCAGTCGTCGAACTCCGCCTCGCGGGGCTGGCGCCCGATGCGGCCCTCGAGGGCGTCCTCGATCTCGGTGTCGCGGATCATGTGCCGGTAGCCGAGCAGCCCGGCCTTCCGGACCATCCCCGGGAACGGCGTGTGGAACGGCACGTACGCGAAGTCGTCGGGGTGGGCGTCCCACGCGACCGACTCGAAGTCCGTGAGCGCCTCGCGCATCCGCGCGAGGTACACCTGCATCGAGCGCTTGCCGTCGACCGAGGGGAACTGCTGGTTCGGCTTCAGGAAGTCCGTCTCGTCGGCGCTGCCGTACCCCTGCTCGGTCGACAGTTCGACGACCGACGGGTCCTCGTCGATGAGCATCGCGACCGCGCCGGCCCCCTGGGTCGCCTCCCCGGGGTCGCCGCGGGCGTACAGCGCCGTGTCGGTCGCGATCACCAGCGCCGCGCGCCCGCGGTTGCGCCCCGCCTTGATCCAGTTGTACGCGTCGTCGATGGACTGGGTCCCCGCGACGCAGGCGAACTTCCGCTCGCCCTTGTTCGCGTGGTGGAAGTCGCCGTCGTACACCTGCTCCAGGCAGCCCGCGATGTAGGTGGAGACGGGCTTGGAGTTGTCGAACGCCGACTCGGTCGCCACGTCGATCCGGCCGATGTCCTGGGGGTCCAGCCCCTTTCGGTCGATCAGACGCTTGGCCGCGTTCGCGCCCATGGTGACGATGTCCTCGTAGGCGTCGGGGAACGAGGAGGTCTCCAGGCCGAGCCCCTTCGTGTACTTGCCGGGGTCCTCGCCCTTCGCCGGCGCGAACGTCCCCGGGAGGTCCAGCTGGAGTTTCCCGGTCCAGATCTCGATGGCGTCGATGCCGACTGCTGTCATGGCCGGGAGTACGGAGAACTGGGTTGTAGGTCTGTCGATGGTGAGATACGTCGATCGTCGAATTCAGGCGGCTCCGTCGTTCGGGTCGGCCTTCTCGCCGAGGTCTGTGACGGCTCCGGACTCGCCGTCCACTCTGAAGAGCTTCTGGTTGTTCGTTCGCACGAAGACGACCTCGTCGGCGCCGTTCCCGTCCTGGTCGGGTACCGAGGCGAGGGGGGCAACGGCGGCGTTGCCGCCGGAGTACGCGAGGGCGGTGTTCCCGGTCGCGTCGACGAACTCGATATTGCCGTTCCCCGTCACGTAGGGCACCTCGAGGTCGCCGTCGTTGTCCAGGTCCGCGGGCTGTCCGAGCGCATCCGCGTCCCTCACGACGCCGGTGGAGACGACGGCCCCGTCGTCGAGGTACTTGATCTCGTTGTTGTTAGTCCCGACGAACACGATGTCCTCGTCGCCGTCGCCGTTGAAGTCGCCGACTCCGCCGACGTAGGCCGCGGTGACGTCGGCTCCGCCGGCCGTGACGACGGAGCTCGACGCGTCAGAGGCGTCTATCTGTCGGAGGTAGCCATTGTTGTTCCCGATGAAGAGGACCTCCCTCGCGTCGTCGCCGTCGACGTCCCCAACCGAGAGGCTCAGCTGTTTCGCCTGCACGTCGTCCATGAAGACCGACTCCTCCCCGTTCTCGTCGACGATCCTGATGGACTGCTGGTTGTCGACGTAGGGGATCTCGAGCGTGCCGTCCCCGTCGAGGTCCGCCTCCTTCGGGCCGATGCCCTTCACTTGACTGGCGGAGTTGTAGTCGGTGAGCGTTCCGCCGTCGGCCGGAACGCTCGAGACGTCGCCGTCGTTCTGTCCGTTGAATCCCACGAACGCGACCTCGTCCGGCAGGGACGCGCTCAGGCCGCTACCGCCTCCGCCGCCCCCGCCCGGTCCGGCCAGAACCTCGACGGTCACGTTCGCGTTCAACGGCGCCCCGGGGTCGAATCCGGCCGCCGCGGGAGCGCCACCCCCGACCGTGAAGTTGAGTTCAGCCTCGCCGACGCCGTCGGCCCGGTACTCGAACACCGCGATCCCGTCCTCGCCGGTGCGGACCGTCGACCGCGAGAAGGACCCGTTCCCCGCCGCGGCTTCGACCGTCTCGCCCGCGACGGGGTTCCCGTACTCGTCGCGTACCTCGACGACGACCTCGCGGATTGACCCGTCAGTCATGCGCGTCGGGGCGCGCTCCACGTCGAGATACGCCGTCTCGGGGTCGCCCGTCGCCCCGGCGCCGACGTGGACCGCGGCGATCCCCAGCGAGTAGGTCCGGCTGTCGTTCAGTTCGATCGTGACACGGTTCGGGCCCGCTTGGCGCGTGGCGTTCACCCAGCCGGCGTCGATTTCGTCGGCCAGCAACTCCGCCCACGTGGCGGCACCGAGCGTCGTGGGGAACGTCACGTTCAGTTCGCCGGACACCCGCTCGCGGCGGTCGACCGTACTGACAGCGGCGGGGTCGATCGAGACCGTCGAGACGCCGCTCCGGTCGAGGTCGCCCAACACAGCGAGCAGGGTTATTCGATCGCCCTCGACGACCTGCTGGTCGGTCAGCGTGATGTTCCGGCCGGCCGAGAAGTTATTGAACGCGACGCCCTGTTCGATGCGCGTCGTCGGCGCCTCTCGGTACAGGTTGTACCGTGGCGCGTACACGACGAACTGGGTCGACTTGTTCAGGTTCGCGGGGTCTCCCCAGTAATCGTTCGCCTCGCCGTCGACCGAACTCGTCACGTCGACGTTCTCCAGCGTGACGTTCCCGTCGCCGGGCGGCTCGACGGTCCTGAGGCTCCCAGTCGCCGGCGGCGGGTTCACGAAGAACGTCCTGCTGGGATAGCGCGTCCCGAGATCCACCGTCGCGGGGGCGGCGTCGCCGGTCGTGCCCGTGGCGGAGATGCTGTTCGACAACTGCACCACGTCCGTCTGTGCCTCCTGATTGTGGAGGAACTCGACCTCCCTGTTCTGGTCGGGGACCACCGTCGCCTGGTACGTCGAGAGGGCGACGATCAGGAATCCGAAGAGGATCACCGCGCCGATCTGGACGGTCACGGCCCGGTCGCGCTCCCCCCGAGGCGTCATGCCCCGGTGTATCGCGGCGTCCGGTATAAGACTGCGGGACCGGCTATCAGTTCGCGGGAGACGCCGCCGGCTACTCGTCGTCCTCCTCCACGACCTCGGGGTCCGACATCGCCGACTGGAGGGAGTCGAGGCCGTTCACCCACTCGGAGACGAGCCCGTACTCCAGGTCCTCGACGACGTCCATCGGGAGATCCTCGCCGTCGATGATCCGCGTGCCCGCCTGCACGAGGTAGCCCAGCGCCGCGTCCACGTCCTCCTCGGCCTCGGCGGCGGCGGCCGCCTCGACGTACTCGGCGACGCTTCCCTCCTCGGCGGGGCCGCCGACGACGTACTCCTCGGCGGCGTAGAACACGCACACGAGGCTGGTCTGGACGCCGTCGATCAGCATCGCCTTCTCCTCGTCCTCGAACTCCGCCTCCGCGAGGACGATGTCGCGGACGTCGGCGATCTCGTCGGTCGCCTCCTCCTCGGTGAGGCGGTCGTCGTCGTACGCGGAGACGATCTTGGCCACGGCGATCGCGGTGTCGTCCTGGAGGTTGAGCAGCAACCGCGCGGAGTCCTCGTTCTCCGGGTCGAGGTCCTCCTCGGCCACGCGGTCGAGCCAGTTCTGCCACCGGTCGGCGGTGTAGAACGTCTCCTCGGATTCGGTCATACCCACACGGTTTCGGCCTGCGTTGATATGCCTTTCTTCTCCCGGAACGAGCGGCGATCCGGGCGTGTCCGGCGATCTCGGGGAGTGTGAGGCGCCCCCGTGGACCGGGGTCGCGACGGCCGGAGTCGGAGCGACCGCCGGCGGGGTTCGCCCGCCGCCTCGCTACGCCGGGTCGAGCGTCCCCTCGGTGTCGATCCCGTAGACCGCACGCGGCGTCTCGACGTGGGCCGTCCGGACCGCGTCGTCGCGTCCCTCCTCCAGCAGCCACCGAACCCGTCGGGGGACGGTTTTCGGCCCCATCACGGCGCCGGGCCTGTCGGGGTCGTCGACGAAGTCCGTCTCCATCAGGAACGGCTCGCCCGTCCCGCCGGCGACCGAGAGGCGGTCCTTCTCGCTCATCACGCTCGGCGTCGGCCCGGCGAGCCGGCCGCCGGCGTAGTGTTTCACGACCCGCGTCGGGTCCATCCCCGCCTCGCGGGCCCAGTCGGCTATCTCGGTCAGGTCCTCGCTGGCCTCGGTGTGGAGCTGCACGGGACAGTCGAGGTCGGCGCCGCGGGCGAACGCGTGGCGCATCACCTCGTTCGACGCCTCCCGGACCGCGTCGCTCACGTCGTAGTGTGGACGGCCGGACTTCAGGCCGAGCGCGCGCCCGTCCGCGACGAACTCCGCGGCCACGTCGATTCCGGCGCCCATCAGGTCGCGCGCCTCGGCGGGGTCGTACCCCTCGTCGTCGACGAGCCGGGAGATCAGGCCGGGATGGACGCCCAGCACCGGCCACGCGTCGCCGCGGAGGCGCTCGGCGGCCTCGCTGACAACACCGATCGTGGTCTCGAACACCGGCCGGAAGTCCTCCGGCTCCGCGGGAACGGGGCCGAGGTGCCACGACGGCTTGTTGACGACGATCAGGTGGGTGCCGCCGAGGCGGGCGAAGTCGTCGACCGCGGCCATCCCGCGGCCGTGATCCGGATCGAGGTGGAGGTGGTTGTCCAGCACGGGCGTGCCCAGGTCCTCGCTCATGGGCGGGGTTGGATCGCGGCGGGCGAAAACCCCTTCGGGGCGTCCGGCGGGGTCGGACCCGCGACGGATCGGCCCGTGCGGATCTCGAACTGCGAATCGCCCCGTCCCGCCCGGCCCGGGTCAGAACGGGGTCCGGTCGCGCGCGATAACGCTCGTCGACTCGTTGTCCGGCGCGGTCCACACCAGGTACACGTCCGTCCCCGGCGGGACGGGGCCGGTGCCGGTGTCGTCCGAGAGTTCGATGTCGTCGCCGCCGGTGAGCGGGTAGCGCGTCTTCGGCGCCGTCCGCTCCTGCCCGCTGTCCGCGACGAGCGTGAGGTTGCCCGTGTTCTGTTTCGTGATCGTCGTCCCGCCGTAGATGCTGGCGATCACCGCGTAGTCGTTGCCGTCGGAGACGTACGTGAACTCGACGGACACCGGCGGCGGCGCGGTGCCGAGACCACCGGAGACGCCGAGCATGGCGGCCCCGAGCACGGCCGCCAGTACCACCGTGATCGCGACCATCGTCACCGTGGCGACGACCGGCGTCACTCCCCGGTCGCGGGCGAACGTCGGTCCGCGTCGTGGCCAGGACATCGGTCTCTGGTGCGGGTCAGACGGTCAGCCGGACGCCGCGGTCGGTTGCGACTGCCCCGGTCCGTCGTTTAGCTCCACCGCTCCGGGAATCAGTCGTGATTCTCGGAGGGCGTCCGGGCTGGGGAGCACTCGCCCATCGACGGGGTCGGGCCCGGACGGGTTCACGGCCGGCCGGTTTTGTCGCGTCGCCCCGGTTCGCGACGCGGACGTCGGCGAAACCGCCCCCGGAAACGGCCGCTCCGAGGTCGCAACCGCTCTTTTCGTGACGATACGTCGAACGTATCGAGGAAGTTGCGGCGGGTTACCGTCGATACTACTGATATAACAAACCCGAGTGGGACGGAACGGAAGGGCATGGCCACACAGACCCCGGATAACATGCTCCTGGACTGCTATCAGCGGTACGTCGGCGACCTGGAGCAGGTCTCCGAGGTGGACGTGTACCTCGGCGCGGGGCTCACGATGGGCGGACTGGCGCTGTCGATGGCCGGCTGGATCGCGTTCCTGTGGAACGAGACGGCCACCCACGGGACGGCACAGTTCTTCGCCGTCCGGGAACTCACCATCGCCGCGGTGGGCCTCGGGATCCCGGTGTTCGTCCTCGGCACGGTGGCGATGCTGCTCGGGAGCGACCGGGTGACGGCGCTCGGCGTCGTCGGACTCGCAGTGAGCGTGGCCGCGGTGCTGCTGTTCGTGGTCACCTACCCACGGGCCTGGGACGCCCCGAACCAGTTCAACGCGCCGACCGGCGTGTTCCTGTACGGGGTGGGACTCGGCGCGCTGCTGTTCGCCGCGGGCGCCGCCTACAGTTGCCGGGTGACCGGAGTGAGGTGATCGTTCGGACGTGACCGGTCACTCCTCGGCTTCGGTCGACTCCGTCCCGTCCGCTTCTCCGCCGCCGGTCGCCTCCTCGCCGGATTCGTTGGTTTCTCCGGGTAGAGGGCCCGGAGCGCTCCCGTCGCCGTCTTCTGATTCCTCCGACGGAGAGATCCCGTCCCCGCCGGCGCCCGGGTTCGGCGCCTCGTACACGTAGCAGTACCCGTCGTGGACGACGTAGTACACCTCGTCCTCGGGGTTCTCCACGACGCTGGAGTCGGTGTCGATGGCGAAGTCGACGAGGTCGCCCAGCGAGTGGGCGCTCGCGCGGGGGAGGTCGCGCGCCTCCGGCGGGAGGTCGATGGCGTTGATCCACTCGTCGAACGTCTCGCGGTCGTCCTCGAACGCGAGGCGCTCGCGCTCGGCCTCGGTGAGCGCGATATCGTTGCGTGCGCGCGCCAGCACGAGCGCCGCGAGGCCGACGAACGCGGCCCCGAACAGCGTCGGCCCGCCGGCGGCCGAGAGCGCGTCGGGCTCGCGCGGGACCTCGACGGTCCGCGTCGTCTCGAACTGCTTCCCCCCGGCGGTCCCGTTCACGACGTACACTCCGTTCTCGAAGGAGATGCCGAGCACGTACTCCTCCGTCCCCTCGACCGACCGGCCGTTGACGCTCCCGCTGTAGCGGACTGTCGTCACGACCGACATGCGGGGATCGCCCGGGGGGTTGTCGAGCTGCTCGTCGATCTGTTCGGTCTCGTTGATCGTCCCGTTCACGTCGACGGTGAACGGCGCCGTCACGGTCTCGTTCGGGCGGAGCGACTCCGCCGCCTCCGGCGGCAGGTCGCGCGTCCGTCGCCACACCTCGACGGTCCTGTCGTCCCGCTCCGTCACCGACCGGACGACCACTTGCCTCGTGATGGCGAGGTCGAGAGATCCGCTATCGCTCGCGAGGTAGCGGAATCGGAAGGTCCCGTTCAACACTGGCGTGATCTGCTGGAAGTACAGCGATCTGTTCGACAGTGTCCTTCCGACCGGGTACAGCGAACTGTTCTCGGTGACCGTCGCCGAGTGGTCGTAGCTGGCGTTGATCGACCACGAGGAGACGGTCCGTTGCTCGGTCGTCGTGCCCGGCGAGACGTGTGCGCCGAAGGTGAGCCACCCGCCGACGAGCGCGAGGACGACGAGGAGGATTACGATCGTCTCGAACTGTGTGTCGAGTAGTGCTCGCGCGCGCAACCCCCTGTCGGCCATGCTCTCCCTGCGTTGTTGTCATTAGATTGTTATGAAGGGCGTATCCGTGGTTGGGTCGAACTACCGGTAGAGATTCTGGAGTCTGCGGCGGACCGAGTCGAAGATGGACGTCTCTCTATCGCGTGATCGCGTCCGAACGCGGCCAGTTCCGGCGAGTTTGATTCCGAGTAGGTAGAACGGGATCCCGAGCATCGCGTCAATGGCGACGATCGGTGCCCAGGGGTGGAAGTGGTAGAGCGCGCGCATAATCGGAAGTGGAAGAAGTGCGAAATAGCGGTGCTGTGATATGAACCGCCTGTAGTGACCGATCTGTTCGGGTGCTTGGAGTGTCACAGTAGCCTCTGCCTGTCCTCCCCCCGGAATATGAACTTGAGTGGGATGGGCACTCAGGCCTTCTGTCGCCGGAGCGAGGAAGACGATTACGGGGATGACTCCTCCGTTCTTGAGTGAGATCTCGATAGTCCCTGATTCACCGGCAGGAATGACGGTCGGTTGTTCTGACTCGAATTCAGCACTCACAACTCCGATTTCCTCGTTTCCGGAGGGCCCGATCATACCAACTGTGGCTCCAAGAACGAGTAGAGCGGCAAATACACCGACGACGAGTCTGCTATCCAGTCCGGTGTCCCGAGTCCCGTCTCTCGACCTCCCTTTTCGAGTTCGAGACCGCCACTCGCCGATGACGTACCAGATCAGACTCCCGAGAAATCCCAGATAGGCCAGACCTTGCGCTCCGACTACTGCGCCTGTTCCGAGGAGTTCGGCGAGGAGTCCCTGAACAGTACGAACTCCATTTTGTACATTGGTAAAGAGGGTGCCCAACTGGGGAATTACTACGACTTCACCGTTTATTTGCCACAGTTTGCCGATTATCTGCGGATCTTTGACGGGTGGTTCACCACTATCTTGGTCGGTAAACGGGTTCGCGTCACCTTTGGTGATATATCCCCTATCGGTTTCACCGGCGACTCGATGAGTCGTGAGTCCACCTCCCTGAATCTCTTCTGCGCGGTAAACGACTACATCCCCGGGCTCTACTGGCTCCGACAATGCTGACGGAATCATGATGAATCCGTCTCCCGGATTTAATGTCGGCTCCATGCTGTCGGTCTCAACGAACCCCAATAGAACCGGCTGCCCGAGTACCTGACCGGCTATCATCACGACGACTACGAGAACGATCAGAGATTGAATCGACCAACTTAGCAGCAGTTTTAGTTTCATTGTCAAGTTCTCGTCCTCTCAGGGGCGTTCACAGGAGGAGCTGAGCCCGTTCAACCGACAGGGAAATCAAAATAGAATATTTATTTATCAGCTATCAGCCGTTACCCCCCGGACCGTTTCCGAGTCGGACTGGCCCACTGTTGAGGTCTTCGGAGGCCTGTACGAGGAAGTCGTCGTCACCTCCGATCCCGTCGGTTCCAGTGAACATGCCGTCGTCATTGGTGTAGTCG
Organism: Halobaculum sp. EA56; assembly: GCF_051195075.1. Lineage (NCBI taxonomy): Archaea > Methanobacteriati > Methanobacteriota > Halobacteria > Halobacteriales > Haloferacaceae > Halobaculum > Halobaculum sp. EA56. The sequence continues at coordinate 1,140 of NZ_JBNTJX010000014.1, read as the reverse complement.
AGATCATCGTCCGCGTTCCCGTCGTCACGCGTGTCGATCGTCACACCCACGTAGGCCGTTCCCCCGGAAGGCAGACTAACTGGACCAGCAGTTTTACTAAACAGTCCTCCTGCGGACCCGGGCAGGTCCTCACCGAAGTAGAAGGCCACATCTTCCATCGCATCGTAAATCCCAACCTCCAGGTCTTCGGGCCCAGTATTGGTGATCTTGAACACGTCGTCGAAAGCTTGGAACGCGTCCGGATTCAGACTGGGGAATTTAAGTGCCAGTTCCAACTCTCCCCCGGAGTCCCCTACGTTAGCGAATTCAGCTTTCCCACCGTGCTGATTTCCGGGCCTAAACTGTAGATTCGCCTCGCTGTCTTTGACAGTTCGTCCGGTGATTGCGCGCTCTGCTTCGAAGCTTGAGACGGCACCGGTACTCATTGCAGCCGCCCCGCCGGCGGCGAGCGATCCCAATCCGACCACGAATTTCCTTCGTTCCATGGTTTCGTACCTCGTGCACGCCGCCGAGGATCATCGGGCACCTCCGTGGCGTGCTCATTCTCCACCTCGGGAGGGACCATCTTTGGTATACACTTCGCCTTGACCAGATACGTAGATTTCAGGACCGTAGAGCGACTCAACGGCCTGAAAAGGGGATACCTTGATCGGTAACTTCAGCATAGGTCCGACAGACCCGAACGACTATCTCGGTCCGAAACAGTGGAGCGTGGATCTGCTGAGCGTACACTCCGAGACGCGTTCGAATCTTTTGTAGAATTGATCTCGGGACAACGTACGCCCTAAACGCCATTTAGCAAGGCTGGTGGGTAATCAAGTGGGTGGTTCGGCAGTGGTGCGAGTGAAAAATCTGGATGCTTAGATATCAGGACTGCGAGCCGTCAGAGTCTTCGGCCACCAACGTCACCGAGCCGCCGTTCGAAGAAATGCTCCCACGGGTGTCGACGGTGAATTCGATGACGTCGTTCGCCTCGTTTCCAGGACCGATCTCGACGTTATCAACGAGCGTCGCGCTGACGGCGTTCGACAGATCGGTTTGGAGATTTGTCAGTCTCGCATAGTCCTCGCCGTTGTTGACTACGTTCACCGCTCTGAACGTGGTCACGGCCTCGTTGTTCAATCCGGTACCGTCCGTGTC
>NZ_JBNTJX010000013.1:0-90498 GCF_051195075.1 Halobaculum sp. EA56 | reverse complement strand
TACAACGCCTCCGTCCAAGCGACGGTTGAAGGGGAGTCCACTGACAAGCCCACGACTTCAGTCGTGGGTCACTGACTCCCCTTTCCTGTATACAAGATGAACGGCAGCTCAGGATACTCCTCACGGACGCGTTCGAGGAAATCGATTCCGTTCCGACCGGGCATCTCGTAGTCAGAAACGACGCAGTCGACGTCACCATCGGCGAGTCGCGCTAGTCCCTCACTGGCACTCGGTGCGGTCTCGACGGTGAGTCCGTCTTCCTCACGTTCGAGAAAGGTAGCTACCATCTCGGCGAAATCCGGCTCGTCATCGACGTGAAGAATCCGGATCCCCGCCGTGTTACTCATAGATGGGTAACACAATTGAAAGAGTATAACTATACTCCCCTTTCTCTGTTTTGTATATGATGATTAATCTTATTAAAATATCACCATATCTTATCGTGTGCGGATCTCTCAGATGGGATAACGTATCAACACCGGGTTCGTCACTCGGAATATTGAGAGGTACGATCCCCTCATAGCAAGAGCCTTTCAGAGAGTGTGAGAACTCCCCGCGTGGCCCCGCCATCGGACACGTCCCCGATCCAATGTCGGAGTACTCCGCTCGCGGCACTCCCTCAGCCGCGAACTCCCGACGAGCGGTCGTTCGTCGTTCTCTCGGACGTTCACTACCCGGCGGACCCCGAGCGGGCTGCCGAAACCGAAACCAGCTGGGCGTTCAAAACGGTGCTTGCCGACGTTCGACGACTCGATCCATCGATGGTTGTCGTGCTCGGCGATGTCACCCATGCCGGACGAGTCGACGCACTCACTCACGTCGCTCGCCGCCTCAAATCGCTTGACTGGCCGGTGTACGGGGTTCCGGGCAATCACGATCTCGTCGAGGGCGATCCCGACCGAGGTGTCTCCATCGACGAATTCGCCGATCTCATGGCGCCTGAGCCGTACCCGTACACGGCGCGGACCGACGATCTCTCGTTGGTCGGTGCGTGCGCGTCGAACAAGCAGATCGATACCGCGTTAAGAGACGCTGTAGTCCGCGGGCTGACAGATACGCACGCCACTGGCCTTGCGATCCACTACCCGATGAAACGGACCATTGAGTGTCTTCGGTCCGCCGGGATCCCGCGGACTCTACTCGTCACGCCGGTGGCCGATGACGGGATCGCAGACCTGCTCGCCGAAACGGACCGGCACCCGCTCGTGCTCTCCGGGCACCTGCACGTGCCGCTCGTGGTCCGTGGCGAGACGCACACGGAGATCACCGCCCCGCCACTTTGTACGTATCCCAGCGGCTATCTTTATATCCGGACCGGACCGTCCGGAACCACGGTCGAGTTCGTGTCCGCGGTCGGTGATGCGACCAGACAACTTCAGCGGGGACGTCGCATGCGGCGCTCCACGATCGAACGGTGCCTCGTCGAGTTCACGGACGCACAACTGACTGCTCCACCGGCCCGTTCCCATCCCGCGTCCGCGAGCTCTACCGCGAGCTGCTTCGATCGTTGACTCCTCGCTGTTCATCGAGGTCTCCCCGGCTCACGTCTAAACTCTATATAAACAACATATCGATACGCATCGGTCATTTCGATCGGAACCAATCATATAAGCGTATAATAAGGAATGGCGAGGTGTCATTATTGTATGACAGATCAGTCCGGGATCTCGCGTCGCGAGATCCTGTACGGGACTGTGGCAGCAGGTGTTGGACTCGCAGGGTGTACGGGGTCACAGAGCGGATCGACGGAGACCACCACGGGACCGGCGACGACGGACCGGAAGACGACCGCCTCGACATCGTCGTCGATGCCGGCGTCGAAACTCGACATCGCGATCTCGAGCACGGACTCGTTCGACCCGATCAAGATCAAAGGCGACGGATCGACGAAAGTCACACAGCAAATATACGACACGCTCACGTACCTCCCGCAGGGGTCGATAGAGCCGGAACTCCAGCTCGCGTCCGATTACACGGTCTCAAACGGGGGAACGCGGTACACCTTCCAACTGAAGGAGGGCGTGTCCTTCCACGACGGAAGCACACTCACGGCCCAGGACTTCGTGTACTCGTGGGAGCGGCTAGCGGCCTCGGAGAACGCCCAGGAGTCGAAGATCATCCTCCTAGGGAGCTTCCAGGTCGACCACCAGAAGGACGCCGAGGGCAACTACGAGCCGGGGTCGTTGGCGGTCGAGGCGGTCGACGACTACACCCTACAGGTCGACCTGGTCCGGCCGTTCACCGACGCGCTGTACAACTTCTCCTACGGCGCGCTCGCGCCGGTCCCGGAGGGGATCGTCGGCGACATCGAGGGGTACGAGGGGGAGCTGTCGTACCAGGAGTTCGCACAGCAAAATCCCATCGGGTCCGGCCCCTACCAGTTCGAGTCGTTCACCCCCGGGACCGGTGTCTCGCTCTCGAAGTTCTCGGAGTACCACGGCACCGGCGGGAACGTCGAGACGATCGACATGCAGATCCTGGAGGACCCGAACGCACGGTTCACCTACGCGCTCAACAACAACTCCGACGTCTTCCAGGTGCCGACCTCGAAGTTCACACAGCGCAAGGCGACGCTCACCACCACGAAGGAGTTCGGACAACGCGTCGGGACGTACGGTCCGCTCTCGAACGGAGAGACGGTCAACTACGGCACGTTCCCGACGAACTACACCTCGTGGTTCATTTTCAACTGCAACCGGGTCGAGCGGCCGGTCAGACGGGCGGTCAACCACGTCGCGAATCAGGAGGTGCTGCTCAGTCAGGCGTTCAAGGGACTCGGCCAGCCGGCGTATCACTACACGCCCCCCTCGGTGTTCCCCGGCGGTGCCGACGCGTACACAGCACACGCGAAGACCGGAGCGAACGCCCAGACAGAATGGGGACAGGACGGCTTCCCGTACGGCTACAGACAGTCACAGATCGATGCAGCACGACAGGTGATGGAGGACGCCGGCTACGGCAGCGACAGCCCGTACGATCTCACGTTCACGATTTACACCGATCGCAAACCGGGCGCGTATCAGCGGATCGCGCAGATCCTCCAGAGCAAACTCAAGCCCGCGCACATCGACCTGACGATCGACAAGCGGCCCTTCTCGGCGATCATCGACGGCGCCATCAACAACAAGCTGGACTTCTTCACGCTCGGAAACGGGCTGGCGTATCCGTCGCCGGCGGACTCGCTGAAGTTCGCGTACCCGAACGCGAACAACTTCTCTCGGTGGGGCAAGACCGACGGGAAGGGCGAGGCGACGCCGGCGACCAAGCGAGCGAAGGAGGCGTGGGAGACGGTCGCGAACAACTTCGGACCCTCCGAGGAGGCCCAGCAGAAGCGCAACGAGGCATATCTCGTCCTCGAGGAGGCCAACTGGCACGACGCCCCGGTCATGCTCAACTACCATCCCGTCTCCCAGCAATTCTGGTACGACCGTGTCGACATGACGGTCAAGACCTCGAGCTTCCACGAACGCCAGTACGACCAGCTTAGCATCTCACAGTAATCCGTCAACGTTCATCCTCAGATCCTTCCAAAATGCCGTGGACACCGATCCGGCGGCACACCTGTGCCCCTCGGACATCGGCGGCTCCGTCCGACGAGGCCAGCGACGTGGTTCAGTCCCCGGACTCCGGTCGTTGCAGTCGGAGTGACGCGGCCTCATCCGGAAGTCGACGCGTCCCGACCGAGAACCGGGTCCGTGGAGAGGATCCGTGAGCCGGCTCGCCTACCTCGCGAAGCGGCTCGCCATGTCCGTGTTCGTGCTGTGGTTCGGGACCTCAATGACGTTCCTGATCATCCGAGTCGGCCCGATCAACCCGGCTGCCGCCATCATGGGTATCACCGGCGACCCGCAGTCGAAGCAGAAGTACCGACAGATCAGGCGCGAGCTCGGGCTGACACAGCCCCTCCACGAACAGTACATCGAGTTCATGGCGGACCTATTCACGCTCCAGCTCGGCCGGTCGTGGGTGTTGTTCCCCGGCCGGAGTACCGTCGACCTCATTGCCCTGTACGCCCCGCGAACGCTCTGGCTCGGGTTCTGGTCCGTGACGGTCGCGCTCGTGATCGGGATCCCACTGGGGTTTTACGCGGGTCTGCGGTCAAACACGCGCCGCGACTACCTCGCCTCGTTCGGCGGCATCGTCTGGCGGGCCATGCCGAACTTCTGGCTCGCGATCGTGTTGATCGGCCTGCTCTCGCAGTCGAAGCAGCTCGTGGGCGTCAGCTGGGAACGACTGGTCGTGACGACGAACATCATCGGGCCCCCCGGCATCGCGTCCGTGGGGACGGTCGATGCGCTGGTGGCCGCGATGAAGAAGATCTTACCGCCGGCGCTCGTGCTCGGCTCGGCGTCGATGGGGAACGAGCTCCGGATCGGGCGAACAGCGGTCGTCGAGACGGTATCGGACGCGTACGTCGACACGGCGAAAATGAAGGGCGTCCCGAGCCGGGTCGTCGTGTGGAAACACGTGTTCAGGAATGCGCTGATCCCGCTCATTCCAGTCATCACCAGCGAGGCGTTCCTGCTCATCGGCGGGTCCGTTCTCGTCGAGGTGATATTCGGGATCAACGGCATCGGCTATCTCTTTTACCGGGCGACGGTTCAGGGAGACATCCCGCTCGCCACGTCGCTCATGTTCGTGTTCATCGCCGTTCTGGTTGGCGTGAACATCCTTCAGGACATCGCGTACACGGTAGTCGATCCACGGGTGGGATACGATGCCGAGTGAAGAGTCGCCGTCGACGGAACCGGAACGACTGGGATCGACCGAACGCGAGCGGACGAACGCGGCCCACGACGGCCGACCGATCCGTCCGGACGGGCTCCCGACTCCGGGGAGCATCGTCGAGGACGACGCGAGCGACCCGACGGATGGGCCGGGCGCGTCGGCACTCGTCCGGATCCGCGCCGACCCCGGTCCCGCGGTGCTATGGGGGATACTGGCCGTGCTACTGTTGGTACCCGAGATCGGGGCGGTCGCCTCGTTGATCGTGAACACGCTCCCGTCGGAAGCGTTCGCCCTGATACCGGGTGAAACGGTTGAATCCGTCCGTCGAGCCGTCGAGCGGATACCGACCCTGCTCTCCAGAGAGCTCCTCCCGAACCAGGGTTACCGGATCCCGGGGAAGGGGTGGCACAGCACCGCGTTCGGTCTCTCGCCGGCTGCAGCGTGGGCGCTCCGAGTCACGCTCGTCCTCGGCTACGTCGTGGTCTGGCTCGTCTGGACAGTCGCCGGCTATCGCCTGTATCGACGCCGATATCGACGGGCGGACTGGACCCCGATGGACGACGCAGTCGATCGGTTCAGCCGTCATCGGTGGGGCCAGTTCGGACTGATCGTTGTCGTTCTGTTCGTCACGTTCGCGGTGTTCGCCCCGACCGTATCCCCGACCACCGCTGAACAGAACATCAGGCAGTCGTATTCACACGAACTCGTGTACTACTCCGAAAGCGCCGAAAGCGTAAAAACGACGACCGTCGGGTCGGCGAACCTCCGGACGGCCTCACAGGGGACGCAATCGAGGAACGTCGGCCCGCTCACGTACGACCGGTTCGGTCGGTTCCACCCGTTCGGCACGCTCCCCTCGGGCCGGGACCTGTTCACGTTTATGGCAGCGGGCGCGCGCGTCTCGTTGTTCATCGGATTGCTCAGCATCACACTCAGCGCCGTCATCGCGGGTGGACTGGCGCTCTCGTCAGCCTACTACCGCGGTCGCCTCGATCTAGCGGTGGTCCTGCTGGGCGACTCGGTCCAGGCAATGCCACAGTTGCTGGTCATCATTCTCGTGTCCGTCGCGCTGGCGAACACGTGGCTGGCCGGCCTGTACAACGGGGGCGTGCTCATCGCGCTCGTGTTCGCCGGAACCGGCTGGCCGGGTCTCTGGCGTGCGGTTCGGGGGCCAGCCCTCCGGGTCTCGACGGAGGCGTGGGTCGAAGCCGCGAAGGGGCTCGGACAGCGCCCGACGGCGACGATGCGAAAGCACATGCTCCCGTACATCGTCGGCTACCTGCTCGTCTACGGGTCGATGATCCTCGGGGGCGTCATCATCGGGATCGCCGGGCTCTCGTTCCTGGGGCTGGGCGTGAGTCCCCCCACGCCGGAGTGGGGCAGGGCGATCAACGTCGGCCAACCGTACCTGAACACGCGCTCGTGGCACATCTCGCTCATCCCGGGACTGCTGATCGTTCTCGTCGTGACCGGGTTCAACGCGCTCGGCGACGGCGTCCGCGACGCGATCGACCCGCAAAGCGACGTGAGCGGCGCGGAGGCGGCCACGGCGGGCGGGGGTGGAGCATGACGGATCGGCGGGACACGTCGACCGAACCGGACGGGTCCGGCGACGCCACGGACGCCCACCGAACCGACGGTGGTCCACGTCGGCCCGGCGAGGAGCCGCTCCTCTCGGTGCGCTCGCTCCGGACAACCTTCGAGACGGATCACGAGCGCGTCCACGCCGTCGACGGCGTAGACTTCGACATCTACGAGGGGGAAACGGTCGGGCTGGTCGGCGAGAGCGGGTCCGGCAAGACGGTGACGGCGCGCTCGCTCGTCGGGTTGATCGAGAGCGCCGGTCGTGTCCATGAGGGGACCGAGATCAGGTTTCGCGGCGAACGCGTCGGGGACGGGCCACGCGCCGCCCGGACGGTCGAGTCGCTTCGCGGCGAGGAGATCGCGATGGTGTTTCAGGACGCGCTCTCAGCGTTGAACCCGGTGTACACGGTCGGAAACCAGCTGAAGGAGGCGCTCCGCTACCGGCGTGGCCTCCGGGGGCACGACGCGACTAATAAGGCAGTCGATCTGTTGGAATCGGTGGGTATCCCTGACGCCGCCGGCCGACTCGACGAGTACCCCCACCAACTGTCGGGCGGGATGCGACAGCGAGTTCTCATCGCCGTGGCGCTGGCGTGTGACCCGTCGGTGCTCGTCTGTGACGAGCCGACGACGGCGCTCGACGTGACGACGCAGGCCCAACTGTTGCGACTGCTGATGGATCTGCAGGACGAGTACGACCTGAGCATGCTGTTCATCACTCACGACATGGGCGTGATCGCACAGATCGCCGACCGGATCAACGTGATGTACGCCGGCGAGATCGTCGAGCGCGCCCCGACGGAGGCGCTGTTCGCCGACCCGAAACACCCGTACACGCGTGGACTCCTCGCGAGCGTCCCGAGCGTTCGGAGGACAAGCGAGTTCGAACCGATCGACGGCGAGGTCCCGACACCGACCGAGCAGGCCACCTCCTGTCGGTTCGCCCCACGGTGTGCGGAGGCGGGGGAGGCGTGTCAGGCGGTCCACCCCCGCCACGTCGCGCCTGCGGGTGAGCGAGGCACGCCGACGTATTCCGAGGCGAACGACGCCCGTTCGAGCCCGCCCGCGTCCGAACCGGATGCGAGCGTCGCCGAGCGTTCGGTCGCGTGTCTGTTGTACCCCGAGTCGGCCGACAGCTCGACACGCCAGCAGATCCACACCGCGTCCGATCCGGACGGGTCCCGACATGAGCTGCCCGTCGGGACAGACGACTGGCCGGGACAGGACGCGGACGGTGACGGCCGACATGTCGACCCCGAGACCGGTCCTGCCGGCGGTGATCGCTCGTGAGTGACGACGGGTCGACACGCGCGCCCGCCCGGTCGTCCGAGAACCCGTTCACGCCCGTGACGGCGACGCGCGGGGAGACGGTGCTCTCGGTCGAGAACCTCCGCACGTACTACGACGAGGGTGGCGTGTTGAGCGGACCCCCAGTGCGGGCAGTCGATGGCGTCTCCCTCGATATCAAGCGAGGCGAGACGGTCGGACTCGTCGGCGAGTCGGGGTGCGGGAAGACGACGCTGGGACGAACGCTGGCGGGATACGAATCGCCCACTGAGGGAACAGTTACTTTCGACGGAACGGACGTCTCGTCCCTCGATTCGACCGAGTCGACGTGGTGGCGACGCCACTGTCAGATGGTGTTTCAGGACCCCGAGTCGAGTCTCGACGACCGGATGACCGTCGGAGAGATCGTGCGGGAGCCCCTCGACGTCCACGACTGGGAGACTCGCGACGCTCGCCGCCGACGCGTGCAGGGACTCCTCGAACGGGTCGGGCTCCGACCCGAGCACTACTATCGGTATCCGCATCAGTTCTCCGGCGGGCAACGCCAGCGTGTCGGGATCGCACGCGCGCTCGCGCTCGAACCCGAGTTCCTCGTCCTCGACGAGCCGGTGTCGGCGCTGGACGTCTCGGTGCAAGCACAGATCCTCTCGCTGCTTGCGGATCTTCAAGCGGAGTTCGGTCTCACCTACCTGCTGATCGCACACGACCTCGCGGTCGTCCGCCACGTCTGTGACCGCGTGGCGGTGATGTATCTGGGGACCCTGCTGGAGGTCGGCGACGCGGATGCGGTGTTCGAGTCGCCAGCGAACCCGTACACGCGGGCGCTCCTCGGGGCAGTCCCGGAGCCCGATCCGACGGCGGACTGGGACCCGCCCCGCCTGCACGGATCGCCGCCGGACCCGAGACAGCCGCCGACGGGCTGTCCGTTCACGACACGCTGCCCGGAGAAGATCCGGCCGTCGGAGTTCGATCTCACGGCCGAGACTTGGGAGGCGCTGGAGCTGTTTCGCGACGTGCTTCGCACGAGAACCGAGCGGACTCCCTCGGTCGCGACGCGACTCAAACGGGCGCTCACGAGTCCCGCCGAGGACGGGATCGAGGAGGTCCGGCGCGAACTCTTCGAAGACGTTCCCGTCTCCGATCCAGTGCAAGCCGGACTCGACAGTGTCCTCGCCGCCTACCGGAGCGATGGCCCCAGAGCGGCCGTCGACCGATACGTCGAGCTGTTCGGCGGCGTGTGCGACACCGACTATCCTCTAATGGCCGAACCGGAGGCCGGACAACGGAGTCGATGTCACCACCATCGCCCGGCGTATTCGGACCGGAGAGGAACCGGGGCATCGAGCACAGATGATTGACCGGACGGCCGCGGTGACCGACGCGGGGACCGACCCAAACGAGGACACCGTAGGGTACACCGACGCCGGCTGCTGGGTGTTTGACGGAGCGACTGGACTAAAAGATGTGACACGTACGCCCGCCAAGTCGGATGCCCGGTGGTACGTGCACGCGCTCGAACGGGAAGTGTGTGACCGGTTGGCGTCCGACGCCTCCCTCACGGAGATCGCCGCCGACGCGATACAGGCGGTCCGGGCGAGATATCGGGAGTTCGACGGCGAGTTTCCCCCCGACCGTGTCGATCGACCCGCTGCGGCCGGGATGATCGTCAGATGGCGGCCCGAACACCTCGACTTGTTCGGCCTCGCTGACTGTCTCGTCGTGATTCGCTACGAGGACGGGCGCGTGTCGACGCTCACTGACGACCGTCTCCGGCCGTTCGAGACGGCGGCGATCGAGGTCGCACACGGACGGGTACTGGACGGGCGCGACATCGCGACCGCTCGTCAATCAGTGCTCCCGATGCTTCGAGAGACTAGGTCGCTGTTGAACACGCCCGACGGATACTGGGCGTTCGGTCTCATTCCACAGGCAGCAGATCACGCCGTCACGATGACGCTCGATCGGAGCGCAGTCGACGACGTGCTCGTGTGTTCGGACGGGTTCGTCGCGGCCGTGGACACCTACGACTGCGTTCCGAACTGGGAGGCCCTCATCTCGACGGTGGCGACCCACGGCCTCACCTCGGTCGTCGACAGGATCCGAGCCGTCGAGGAGCGCGATGTCGAGTGTCGTCGGTTCCCGAGACTGAAACCGAGCGACGACGCGAGCGCACTGTATCTGGACCTGTCCGATCAATGAGACGGATTCGTGCTATCGATCGCTTCTCGCACTATTTTGTGGGAAAATAATTCGTTTATTATATATAAAATGCTGAGATAATTTGGAATTGATAAAAACAATTACTGAATACAGAGCGTGTATCCATCACTCGACATCCTACTTGAGATAGAGGATAACGTTTTATTGAATTCTATCAATAGCAACCAATAGCACATGTCTTCGCCAGCCACAACTGCTGATCGGACCGCGCTCGTCACGGGGGCATCGAGCGGGATTGGTGCCGCGTTAGCAAGAGAAATCGCCATGGATCAGTACGATCTCGTTCTAACTGCTAGGCGCGAAGAACGCTTACAGAACCTTGCCGAGGAACTCGAAGCCACTCACGGAGTGACTGCGACAGTCATCACGCAGGATCTCGCTGCGGAGAAAGCTGGCGAGGAGTTGTTTGAGGCGGTCACGAACGAAGGGATCGAGATACACACCCTCGTCAACAACGCTGGAGTCCCTCTATACGGCCGGTTTGACGAGACGGAACTTGAGGACGAACGGGATATAATGGAGGTCAACATGGTTGCACTCACGTCGCTCACGAAGCGGTTCCTCCGTCCGATGGTCAAGCGTGGGGAGGGGCGTATCCTCAACACGGCGTCGATGGCCGCACTGTATCCGATACCGAAGAAGGCAGTATACAGCGGGACGAAATCGTACGTTCTGTCGTTCTCGCGTGCACTTGGGCACGAACTCGACGGGTCGGGCGTGACCGTGACCGCAGTGTGTCCTGGGGTGGTCGAGACCGAATACGCCAATCGTGGCAATGTCGAGAAGAGCAACACCTTGGCAGGTGTGACGAATGACCCTCGGTCGGTTGCACAGGCGGCATGGGAGGGGGCGAAAGATGGCGAGCGTATCGTTTTCCCGTCACTGCACTCGAAGTACGGGTCACAGCTCGTGCGTCTGCTTCCCCGATCAAAAGTAACCGAACTCGGAGAAAGCACTGTCGAGGACGGGGCATCGTGGATCTGAACGAACCGGCCCCAGGCCAGCGGAACGACACACTGGCCGTCGCCTCAACGGAGAAACGACCTTTCGGTTCCTTGGTGCTACGAATGTTTTGCCGACCTCAGGGAGTTATCTCGGTCAATACGCAGACAAATCGAATGAAGCAGATTCTACCGTCGCAAATAGTCAACGACGCTGTACGAGCCTATCGACACTTGGACCGGTCGCCATAATCGGTCTCCGGCTGCAGTTTTCAGAAGCGTTCGGCGATCCGTCGAGTCGTACCCGACATCGGTCCCACGCGTCGCAAGGACGGCAAAGACGGACGCGATCGGCCCGGCTGCCAGGAGTCCGGCGAAGAAGGCAATCGGAACGATCGGGGGAACTGCCCCAAGAAGCCACGCTGCGGGGACGACGAGATAGCCGACCCCCTCTACCATCGGCCATCCGACTTCCCCGAGCAGGAAGTATGGGACGCCCAGAACACCCACCCGGCCGTACCGTGGATTCCCGAACACTCGGCCGTGGTTCTGTACCGTCTGGACTGTTCCCCGGACCCATCGCTCGCGTTGGTCTGCAACTGCTCGAGGGGTCGGCGGCACCTGTGTCCAGGCGACCGCATCCGGAACGTGGACGAACCGACACTGGCGACCGGTTTCCCGACAGTGCCGTCGCAGTGCGAGAGCCAGATTGAAGTCCTCGGTCTCGACCGGCGCGAACCCGCCGACAGCGCGGACCAGTTCAGTGCGAAACGCAGAGTATCCGCCGAAGACGTGAACCATCAGGTCGGCTCGAGCCCGCCCGAGTTGGCGGAGGATAAGTGCCCGAAGATGCTCGATGGCCTGGTTTCGCTCGACCCACGAGGCTGGCAGATGGCTCTCATCGTCACTTCCAGCCGGAGTCCCGACCCGGAACGAGCCTTCACAGGCGACGGTCTCGTCGTTGTCGAACGGTGCGAGGAGTTTCGGCAGCGTCTCGGGTTCGATGATGGTATCGGCGTCGACCACTCCGAATAGCGGCGTCTCACACACCTCAAGGGCGCGGTTGAGTGCTGCCGATTTCCCACGGTTCTCCTGGCGAATAACGGTCACCGGCTCATCCTGCGCTTCGAAACGCTCGACATCAGCTGGCTGATCGGTCACTGTGAGGGGGTTCAAATCAAATGCTCCGGAAACAGCTTCGAAGGTCCTGTCCGATGATCCGTCATCGATGAAAACGACCGACACCGGGTAGGACTGATTCAAGACCGCCGAGACTGCCTCGACAGCGGTCTGTTGTTCGTTGTACGCTGGGATGGCGACTGTGATCGGAGACGGCGTTTTGGAGGGGTTCGTTCCAGACCGTCGCCGAAGCTCAACGGCACCTACACCGATGACAACGAGGTGGATGATCGCAAATAGAAGGTAAAAGGCTGTGACAGCGATTGCGAGAGTGGCGAGAACATCTAACAGGACCATCTTCACTCACTAATGTTCAGAAAACAGTCCAGTATATATTTTTCCCAGAAACAGTATCATTCGAACAACGACTATAAACTGCAAATTGTCGTTAGAGGAACGAACCTCATGAGTCCTGACGAACTCCTAACTCGATGGGAACTGCCGCAGCGGACACATTTCCGTGACCGATATGCGCTATCTATTCAGCACTGCCACGACAAGCTATCGGTTAGAGATCACCTCGACAGACCCTTCACACCTTGTCTCGGGTATCGGACACGGGGAGAGAATCAGAGGCGCCATCGAACGTGTCGTCCTCGGCCAACGGGAGGGTCAATTCGAGACACGCTTCGCCGAGCGACGCCGACGAAGTGTCGACACGACCGCCCGCCTGCGTCACGATCCGATTGATCAGCCACAGTCCCAGCCCGGACGCCTCATCGAGCGAGGCGTCGCCGACGACCACCGCACGGTCTCGCTCCGACAGCCCCGGCCCGTTATCACAGACACGGAAGACGGCAGTCCCCTCATCAGCGTCGACCCGCAACGAGACCTCGACCACGGGACTGTCGGCGGTGTTGTGTTCGATCGCGTTCTCGATCGTGTTGTCGATCACCGAGGGAAACACACCCGGCGCGGCGACAGAGACAGCGTCCCCCGGCAGGTCGACATCCAGGTCCACCCCGGTATGCTCCTCGTTGAGCGACCGGCACCGCCGCTCGATAAGCGCCCGGATATCGAACACCTGGGAACGTGTCTCGCCGACTGCGACGTCCTCGGCGGTCGCAGCCTGCTTCGTTACCGAGATCATCTCGCCGGCCCGCTGTGCGATCACCGCGAGCTGTTCGAGACCGGCGTCGTCGCCACGGTCACGGAGATGCGTTTCGAGCCGGTCGACGTACCCGCTGAGCACCGCGAGATCGTTTCGGAGGTCGTGGCGGAGCACCCGATTCAACACCGTGGCACGCTGTTGTGCGCGATGCTGAACGGTGATGTCGCGAAAGAGGAGCACCGTGGCGTCGGTGTCCGACAACCGTGCGATCGACACCGTGAATCGACGGCGGTCGTCCTCGCCACGATCCGCGCTTGCCGGGTCGAGCGTCGCGTCCGCATCGTCCGCCGCGTCGGGGCCGTCCACACGTGCGGTGGTCAACTCCACCGTCGAGCGATCCGATGCGGCGGTGGCGTCGTGTTGCTCGTGAAGCGTGGTCAGGAGGTCCGGATAGTCCTCGAACGCCGTCGCAGCCGGCACCGGCACCAGTCCTCGGAGATCGAAGTACCGGTCCGCGACGTCGTTGCACGACCGGACGACCCCGTCGCCGTCGACGACCACGACCGGATCCGGGAGGTGACGAACGACGTGATCGCGCACGACCGCAGTCGAATCCAGCAGACGGTATCGGGTCACGGCGATCCCCGTAATGACGGTCGTCATCGCGAACATCACCGGCGTGAGATCGACCGGCGGTGAATCGACCGGGGAGACGAACAGGCTCACTGTCCCCGCGACGATGGGAATCGCGCCGGCGGCGAACACCAACAGCCGACGTACCCGTGTCGTTCGCTCGACGGCCCGACTGTTGGCAGCCAGTCGCCACAGGACGCCGAGGTTGAGCAGGTACGAATACACCACGAACGCGAGGAACCCAACCCGCGGGTCCACGTCGAGACGAACGAGTCGGCCCTCCACCACCGAGATATCCGCGTACATCAGCCCGTGTGCGGGGTTCGTGATCACGAGGGCGGCCGTCGTCGCGGGGACGAGGACGAACACTGCGATCGATCCCCTGGTCAGGAGCCGATGATCCCCGGCGACAGCGAGAGCGAACACCGGCCACGACGCACCCACACACGCGATCCCCACCCAGACGATGTCGTTGTAGGCCAGCGTCGCCGCCACCGTCTTTGCGTGTAACTGGAGCGCGTACGCCCAGGCCCACATCGTCGCACCGGCCGACAGGCCGATGTAGGCGGTGACTTCCGGGCCGCCGAGGCTGACGCGACGGGTGTACAGCACTGCGCCCAGCATCGCGAGCGACGCGGCTCCTCCCACCCATAGCACCGCCGCTACCGGAGTAACCGTTGTCACGGTCGTCGCGAGCCGTCCGGGGTCGATATCGCCGCGTTCGGTCCGTCGTGTCGTGTGGCGTCCAATCTACGGCTACCCTTTCAAGCGAACGCGATAATACTATCGCCATCCGCGACAGTTCCGGATACAGACACGATCCGGACCGGGCGAATCGACTACCGTTAGATATCGCGCGTCCGGGCCTGAACCGATCAGAAGCCACACCTCCGGGAAGACCCCCGACTGGACTGAACGTTCAAGTCCGTCGGGCTGAACTGCCATCCCGTGACCGAACCCCCCGCGCGTGGGATCGCCCCGCCTCGCTTGGGAACCGTCGACGAAGCGTTCCTGACCGCAGGTCACGTCTGGCTGTACGAGTATCCCGACGGGACGCCGTTCGAATCGCGTCTCGGTTCGGACGGTCGCCTCCGGTTCGCGTTCGCCGACGGGAGGAAAGCGGCCGAGCGGCCGCGCCGCTGGGTCAGCGGCGAGGCGGTCCCGCCAGCGTTCGGCTTCGTGGTTGGGTATCTCCGGACGCGTTTCGACCGGACGGCCCTCCGGCACGCCGTCGACGACCCGACGGCCGTCACGCTCCGCTGTGTCGCCGTCCATCGCCGTCACCGCGGATACGACTGGACGCGGGCGCCGCCGGTTGTCGGCGTCGACGTCGACTACCCCGAGTCGCAGCTGCTCCCACACGAACTCGAACGGGTGTTCGACGAGCTGGGAGTGCCGACGCTCCCGACCATCGATACGGAGGTCCACGTGCGCGACATCGGGTCGGCCGGGATCGCACCACCCGAGTCACAGTGGGGAGAGGAACCCGCATACGGTGTGTTGTATCGAAAGAAGGGTGGTGGGGCCGCGCGGACGGTCGCGGGCGAGTACGAGGGGGAGCCGCCGCCGGCGCAGCCGATCACGTCGTCCGTCGAGGAGTACGCCGTGTCGGTCACGTCGGACGAGGTGCTTCGGTCGCTCGTCGAGGCGGTCGGTCCGTCACCGAGCGTGTCGAGACTCACCGACGCCGCAGTGGACCGGACGGTGCGAGCGGACTGGTGTCGGCTCGCCCACGGCGAGACGACGGTCGATATCGAGGAGCTCCGGAGCGCGATCGCACGGCGTGTCGACGCGTTCCTGCGTGGAGGATCTGACTGAGGAGGAGTCCGATCAGAAGTGTCGCTTCAGAGCGGGACTGCTCGGGACTGCCGCGGGGATCGGCTACGTCGTCGAGGGTCGTGTCGGACCTACCGTTATGTGGACGGGGGTGGAGGGGCCACGCATGGCGACGTTCGAGGCGTGGGTGCTCCGACTGCACATCGCTGCGGGCGTCGCGGCACTCGTCGCCGGCACCGGTGCGCTCGCGACCCGGAAAGGGGGGCGGCGCCACAGACGGGCTGGGAAGGGGTTCCTCGCGTCGATGGCAGTCACTGTCAGTACCGTCGTTCCGCTGGCCGCGCTCGACCCGACGACGTTCCGGATCCTCCTCACGCTCGTTGCCGTGTTCAGCGGCTACCTCGCGTTCTCGGGGTACCGCGTGCTCTCGCGGGGCCGGCCGGCTGGGGATGCCCGTCCGGTTGACTGGGTCGCCGCCTGCAGTACCCTCATCGCGTGTGGGCTGCTCGGCGGCTGGGGGCTCGTATGGCTGGTTGACGGCCGGTCGTTCGGGGTCGTCATGGCCGTCTTCGCCGCGATCGGGATCGCCTTCGCCGGACTGGATGTCCGGACGTTTCGACGTGCCGCACCGGATGACCGGATCGTGAGCCATCTCCAGCGGATGCTGGGGGCGTTCATTGCGACCGTGAGCGCCGTGTCAGCGGTAAACCTCACGCCGATGCTCGGAGTTGCAGCCTGGTTGTGGCCGACGGCTGCTGGTGTGCCGGTGATCTATTATCTGTCCGCGAGGTACTCCGGAACGTAGTTGTGTGAAAGCGTCGTGTAGCCACATTCGGCTCTTCGCTTCGCGTTCACGTCCGGAGCGACCGCTCCCTCCGGCTTCTGTGGATCCGACACAGCAGATCACCTCTGTATCACCACGCCTCGAGGGGGGTGGTGCGCCCTTTTGTGAGAACAGCAGAGGATTGCTGTAGCATGCAGGAGGCACCGGTTCGGGGCCCCTCAAACACACGAGCGAAATCGCCCGTGGGCAAGGCTTTATGAAAAGTGCCCGGCCATCATCGCGGTATGGATTCTCGCATCCCCGGCCTGTACAAACTAAGTATCGAGGACCGACGACAGGAGGTGGCCGACCGCTGTGATCTCGACGAGGAGGCGATCGAAGCACTCGCCGCTGGTGGCCTCGCGGATGAACGTGCCGACACCATCAGCGAAAACGTCGTCGGCACCATCGAGTATCCGGTCGGGATCGCGACGAACTTCCGGATCGACGGGGCCGACCGACTCATTCCGATGGCGATCGAGGAAACGAGCGTCGTCGCAGCAGCCTCCTACGGGGCGCGAATGGCCAGAGAAACTGGTGGGTTCACGACGAACGTGACCGGACCGATCATGATCGCCCAGATCCAGGCCACGGACGTCGCCGACCCCCACGCAGCGAAGACGCGGATTCTGAACGACGCAGACCGGCTCATCGAGTTGGCGAACGAGGAAGACCCGGTCCTCGTCGAACACGGTGGGGGGTGTCAAGATGTGGAGGTGCGTGTGCTCGATAGCGCTCGAGGTGGGATGGTGATCACCCACCTCATCGTCGACGTCCGCGACGCGATGGGTGGGAACGCGGTCAACTCGATGGCCGAAGCCCTCGCACCCGAAATCGAAGCTCTCACCGAGGGCACCGTTCAGTTACGCATCCTCTCGAATCTTGCCGACCGTCGCCTCGCCCGTGCCAGTGCACGTGTGCCACCGGAGGCACTGACGGACGACGACAGCGACCTCTCGGGTGAGGCGGTCCGTGACCGAATCGTCGATGCCTGGGCCTTCGCCGCGGCCGACCCCTATCGTGCTGCGACGCACAACAAGGGGATCATGAACGGTATCGACGCGGTCACGACGGCGACGTTCAACGACTGGCGGGCTATCGAGGCCGGTGCCCACGCCTACGCCGCACGCGGGGGGTATGGCCCACTGACGACCTACGAGGTCGACGACGACGGCAACCTCGCCTGCAGCATCGAACTCCCGATACAGGTGGGGACCGTCGGCGGGGCGACCCAACTTCAGCCGGCGGCCCGGGCGGCGATGGACATTCTCGACGTGGACTCGGCCGACGAGTTGGCCGGGATCCTCGCCGCGGTCGGGTTGGCACAGAACTACGCCGGATTACGGGCACTCGTCAGCGAGGGCATCCAGACCGGTCACATGAACCTCCACGCGAAGAATATCGCGATCCAGGCCGGTGCGACGGGTGATCTCGTCGACGAGGTCGCCGACCGACTGGTCGAGGAAGACGCCATCCGCCAGGACCGTGCCGAAGAGCTACTGGACGAACTCCGATGATTCGGATCGCCTCTGGCGCCGGCTTCTGGGGCGATTACCCGGACGCACCCGGTCGACTCCTCGAACGGACGGGGATGGACGAAGACGAGGACCTCGAGTATCTTCAACTCGAGTATCTCGCGGAAGTGACGATGGGTATTCTGGCACGCCTTCAGGAGTCCGGCCGGCCAGGGTATGCAACGGACTTCGTAGAGCTAATTATCGACGAACACCTCGAAGAGCTGCTCGACAGGGACATCACAGTCGTCACGAACGCGGGCGGCATCGATCCTGATTCGTGTGCCGACCGCGTCGCGGAACTCGCAGCCGAGCGCGGACGGGACCCGACGATCGCGACCGTGACGGGATCGGAGATCACTACGGCGGTTGCGGACCTCGCGCATACGGGGGAGATCTCCCATCTCGAGACGGGTGAACCGATGCCCGACGACATCGAGCCGCTGGCTGCGGCGGCGTATTTGGGCGCGATCCCGATCCGGGATGCACTGGCAGCCGATGCGGACATCGTCATCACCGGTCGAGTTGCCGATCCCGCACTCACGCTCGGGCCGCTCCTCTATGAGTTCGATTGGTCGGCGACCGACTACGACCGACTGGCAGCCGGGACAGTGGCCGGTCACCTCATCGAATGTGGTACCCAGGTCACGGGTGGAAACTTCCTCGGAGAGTGGGAGGACCTCTCGTTCACTGATATCGGCTATCCGATCGCCGAGGTCACTGCAGACGGAACCGTCACGATTACGAAACCATCGGGGACGGGCGGAGCTGTGACAACCGACACCGTCACCGAGCAACTGGTCTACGAGATCGGCGACCCCACGGCATATCTCACTCCCGATGTCACGGCAGACTTCACGTCGATCGAGCTCTCGGAACCCGCTACGGACAGGGTCCAACTCGCTGGCATCACCGGACACGCACCCCCGGATCAACTCAAGGCCACCGTCCACCATCAGCGGGGCTACAAAGTAGCCGGACAGCTGCTGTATTCTCAGCCGAACGCGCTCGAGAAGGCGAAACGGGCGGCGGCCATCCTCGACGAGCGAATCGACGAGTTGGGCTTGGAGCTCTCCGAGACACACGTCGAGTACATCGGCCACAACGCGGCGCACGGGCCGATGGCACCGAACCGAGGGGAGTACAACGAAATCATGGTCCGACTGGCAGCCCGAGGGCCGGTCAAAGACGACCTGCGTCGACTCGGCATGGAGTTCGCACCGCTCTCGATGGCAGGGCCACCAGCGGTGACGGGCCTCACAGACGGCGGCCGACCGTCGCCGACGCCCGTCATCGACACGTGGCCCACACTCGTTTCGCGCGAGCACGTGGACCCGGAGGTGACTATCCGTGCCTGACGAGACACCGTCCCGCTCGGCAGATCCGGACCGTGACGATCCCCTTTGTATCGGCGACATCGCGCACGGTCGGTCAGGTGACAAAGGAAACCGACTGAACATCGGTCTCGTCGCGGAGGATGCACAGGCCTACGAGCGGCTCACAGACCAGGTGACCGCCTCCTTCGTGGCCGAACAGTTCGACGGGCTCGTCGAGGGGGCGGTTACCCGATACGAACTCCCGAATTTGCATGCGTTCAACTTCCTGTGTGAACGGGCGCTCGACGGTGGGGGTCCAGTCAGCCTTCGCTACGACACCCAAGGGAAGACGTACGCGGCCGCCCTTCTCGAATGCCGACTTCCACCCTATCACCCATGACTCGCGATGAGACAGCACCGTCGGCCCCCCTGCGCGGGAGTGATAGGTCGGATGAGCCGACCGACGGAACTGAACCCGATCCCGAGAGCGGGATCGAACTCCCACTCAGCACGGATGGTGGCATCGACGGCGACGGCGACCCTACTGAGGGGGACTCCGGCGCCACAGCGCCTGCCGGTATCGACCCCGATGACGATGCTCGGCGAAAGGCCCCAGTCGTCGTCGAGGTCGATTCACGACCCCGGGTCTGGGCGACGGGCTGGTACCGGGTCCGCCCCCGGACGTTCCATCATCACGAACTGTTCTTCGACCCCGACCGGGTCTATTGTGTGTACGTCGAGGAGTCGTTCAAGTCCTATCTCCTCCGTCGGAGCGGGCGAGAACGGGAGGCGGCGAAAGTCGGTCGTGAATATCTGACCCGTCCACTCGATGACCTGCTGGACCACTCCCGGAGCTTCGCCATCGACATCGTCAACGTCGACGAAATCCGTCTCCGTAGTGGGTCGCTGCTGTTCAAGCCGAAGCTCGCCGTCGAGACCTCAGGGCAGACGTCCGAGTTCTACCATTGGCGACGCGGCCAGGACGTGAGAACGTTGGCAACGACCTTGCGAGACATGTACGATATCGACGTCACGGAAAAATAATTCAGCGAACTGAAACGGTCGTCACAGGGCCGTTCAGACCGAGACGACCTTCCGGATGTCCTGCGTAATCGCGTCGCGAGCGTGGGTGTCGGTGACGAAACTCACCCCGATGAGCACGACGGAGGCGAGCACGAGGGTGAAAGCACCGATGACCACACTGTTCGGGAGGGTGATACCGAAGAACTGCTGTCCGATCGCTAGCCCGAGGTTCGACACGAGCGCGACAGCGGCCGACGCGATGGCACCCTCCTTGGTGGCACCGTCCCAGTTGAGTCCGATGCCCAACAGCGGCACGAGCGCGCTGGCGAACAGCGCCCAGCCGACCACGCCGAGGAGGCCGACCAGAATCTCGGCGAAATACGCCAGCAGCAGCGAGCCGACGATGATGACGGCGCTGCCGATGCGGTGACCCCACAGTTCCTGCGAGTCGGAACTGTACTCGAACCCGAGTCCGATGGGGATGTCACGCGCCAGGTTCGCGGCGCCGATATTGATGAAAGCGTCACTAGTGCTCATGATCGCCCCGAGAGCCGCGGCAAACACGATCCCGGCCAGCACCGGCGGGACGAACTCCGTGAGGAAGAACGGCGCCGCGTTGTCCGGGTTCGACAGCGCACTCAGCGCACCCGTCTCGACGCCGGCGCGGACAGAGATCCCGATACCGAGCATCATCAGCGAGGCGGCGAAGTACGACAGCGCGGCGATGGGTGCGCCCCACTTGAGCAGGTTCACGTCACGAACCATGTACAGCTTGTGTGCCATGTGTGGCTGCCCGGAGTTCCCGACGGTGAACAGGAAGTACCAACACAGGGTGAGCATGACCGGGAAGCTCCCGAAGGCGCCGGCGAACGTGGGGTCGTTAACCGCGATATCCTGGCTCATCTGGGTGAATCCACCGCCGTAATTGAACGCCAGGAAGAAGACGAGAATGCTCCCGACGACCATCACACCGCCCTGTAATGCGTCGGTCATGACGCCCGCGATCATGCCGCCGCCGATCGTATAGACCGCGATGACCGCAGTCGCGATGAGAACGGCCACCAGCTGGGATGTCCCGAGGATCTCCCCCAGGACGAATCCCATCGCCTTCAGCTGGACGGCGAGATACGAAATGACACCGAGCAGGACCGAAATCGCCGTGAGCACACGCACCGTGTCGCTGTCGTAGCGAGCGTGGACAGCGTCGGGGATCGTGAGAATATCACGGACCTCCGCGAGCAACCGCATCTTCTTGCCGAGCACGAACCACGAGATCGGGAAGGCCAGCGGCGCGACGATGGCGATCCACAGGAACGCGTACCCGCCAGCGTAGAACAGGCCCGGACCGCCGATGAATCCGAACCCGCTCATGATAGAGGCGAACGCGGAGAAGGCGATCGCCCATCCGGCAAAGCGTTTCCCACTGATCAGGAAGTCCGCCGTGCTCTCTGTCTGTTGGGTCCCCCAGATCCCGATCCCGATGACGATCAGGAGGTACAGCACTGCGATCGCGACGATGATAGTATCGAGTGCCATCAGTCGTCACCTCCAGCAGCGGTCGGGGCCTCACGCCGCTCCATCTCCTGGAATTCGACAGCTTCCTCCTCCTTCCAGATGTACTGGTCGAACAGATACGGATATGCGAACATCATGTACAACGCCGGCGGCATCCAGAGGCCGTACACGAGTACGGCCGTCGCTCGCGGGAACCCCAGCCAGTAGACGGGATCCGTGTAGCCCGGATTCTGGAAGTGGAAGTACCACAGTGCGGCGAATAACGCACCCAACAGGAGAACGAGTCCCGCCGATAACTTCGTGAACGGCGCCCCATCGACGTCTTGTTCCTGTGGGCGTGTTCCCAAGAGGACGTACAAGCCAAAGAACACCACAATGGTGTACGAGAACAGTATCTGGCCCGTCGATCCACCGAGGAACATGGCGACGAGCATGACTATCGATACACCCAGTATCCCCAACACGATCCTGTCGTTGTTGTCACCTAACACCATGGATCCATCGCGTGCATGTGGAAGGAACATATATAATATTTATGTAGTTCAGTGAACGATCATATGGTTAAAGATCTATACATCATTCCACAGTTAATTTTTGCTTCAGCCAATCATCAACCGATGATTTCTAACAGAGTTATTATCAGATTTTCTAGGAGTAGGTCAACAAGTTTGATAATAAAATAAAACCGACACGACCCACGTTCGGAGTCGGTCTCCCTGTTCCGATTTACCAGCCAAGATATATTTTTTAATGTGTTGAATTGCGATGTACCGGACTGCTGCGACCATCATCGTGAGCCCGATCACAAGGTCGCGACCTTCACACTCCCTGACTCCGTGAACCACTGTAGGATTAAATCACGGTCGGGAAAGGGATACTGGCTGTGTACGTCGATTGGCAAAGCACTCATTGGGTAGTAGGAAACTCGACAGTCCAATGGACGAACCCCTGCCATCACTCGCGAGAGAGTTGGCGATGCCGTACTACGATGATGCCCTTCCGGCACACGACGCGTTCCATGCGAACCGGGTCAGGCGACTAGGCGGGAAGTTGGCAGCTGCCTACGATGAGCCCGTAGACAGAGAAATCCTCGCTGCAGCGGCGTGGTTACACGATATCGGGCGTCCCCGTGAGCGTCGAGGACGCATCGACAACCACGGCGAGTGGGCTGCAGCCGAGGTGACAGAGCTCTTGGCAGAACACGACGGAGACGTCCCGGTCGAGACGGTCGAAGCGATCCAACATTGTCTCCGGTCTCACAGTATCCGTCCCTCCTCACCGGAGCCGCAAACGCCAGAGGCCGAACTTCTGTTCGACGCGGACAAGCTCCAAGCCGCCGGTGCGATCGGGATCGTTCGCCTCGCCTGTATCATCGGGGAACGCTCCGGCCGGGCAGGCGACCGATATGCAACCATCGACACTGAGGTCCGAAGCGACCTCGGTCGAGATGGCGACCCGGACCTCACGATCCTCTACGAGTGGGCTGCCGAGCGATTGGACGCGCTTCACACTCCCCCGGCGCAACGCGAAGCCAGGTTCCGATGGCGGTTCATGACGAGATTTTTCGAATATTTTGAACAAGAGACGAGAATTGACGAAAGATATCTCGCAGAGCGAGTTTTTCACGGTGAGAACTGATCGAAGCTGAAAATCTATCCGACGGTCTACGTAAACGATATGGCAGTTTGAGCGTCCAGTTTGACTGCTCAGACAGATATATTAAAAAATTATCATTAAGCTTCTATCGCCTGTTGTCGGAAGCTGTGAATGGACACTCCCCCTGATAACCGCCACTCCGGTTTGAATATTTGAACATGAGAAAATTATTTCCGCCACGCGGTGCAAGCGCTCGTACGATGGCTGACTCGAATTCGGAGTCGTGGACGGAGAATATGAGCGGCCGTGAGCGTGTCCGGCACGTTGTGGAACTGCTAGACGAGCCAACGCCGGTGCAGGAGATCGCGGACCGGGCAGACGTCTCGCGCGCGACAGCCGACGACGAACTCCAGCGGCTGCAGAGTGACGACTGGGTCACAGAAACGACCGTCGACGGGACGAAGGCCTACGACCTGAACCCGGTCCGGATGCTCTTCGACGAAGTGACGGACTTGATCGAGGCTCACTCGCGTGACGAACTGGAGAGCCAGCTCACAGAACTAACGGAGGAACAGGAAGAGTTGGCGACGGAGTACGGCGTCAGTTCACTCGATGAGTTCCGGGACCAACTCGCTGACGAGGAGTTCTCGGCTGCGGAGCTTCGTGAGCGTCGGAACGTTATCGCCACGTGGGAGGCGATAAACACGGAGCTCGGGCTCGTGAAACACGCCCTCCACCTCTATGATGACGTTATCGGCCTCTCTTCACCGCGGACTGACTCTCAGTCGACACTCGTCTGATGGTTGTCTTCCTCGCTAACCGGGTGAACTTGCAGGACAAGCGGCTCCACGACCGCATCCAGAATCGACTCAACGGCTCGTTTAATACCGTTCAGCAACGGCGTTCTGACCCGCGCGAAGCGGGCCCGTACCGGGTCGTCGCCGACGTGAACCCGCGGCAGTTCTTGGACGACGACGAATATCCGGTGACCGCCGCGCGGATCGAGATCGGCTTTCAACTGCAGACTGGTGAGCCGCACGAGTACTACTGGTTCAATTGGATCGAGCCAGACCGAAGCCTGCTAGTCGGCTGGCATCAAGACGACACGCACGACGACCTCGGACCAGTTCACCTGCAGGTGAACGACGGCGCGACACCAGTCGCGCACGAACCTGCGGACTTCATCGATTCACATCCGTTGGACGTCGTTGAGCGCAGACTCAACTCGCTTCGAGACGTAGTTCTCGCTGTGAACTGCGAGCAGGGACGACCCGTCGGACTCGATACCGCTGCCATGGAAAACGAGTAGGCCCGTGGTCGGACACGAACTGCGATGAAACAACCGATCACCTGGAGAGATCAAAGCTGCCTATGACGAGGAAGAAGCCGCGGACTATGCCGACACACACTGGCTGAAGCAGCTTATAGAACGGCGCACCCGCCGTCACCAGTTCGGGGACGTTAGTGGACGCGTCCTCGAAGTTGCCTGTGGGACGGGGGAAAACTTCCGCTATCTCCCCAAATCCGCCGACTTGGTCGGGATCGACGTCAGTAAACCCATGCTTGATCGCGCTCGCAAGAGAGCGGACGGCCTTGATCGGCAGGTCGAACTTGAGCAGATGGATGCTCAACGTCTTTCGTTTGCAGACGATTCGTTCGACCACGTCGTCTCGTCCCTCTCGACTTGCACCTTTCCAGACCCTATCGAGGGACTAAACGAGATGGGACGGGTCTGCAAACCTGACGGGCAAATCCGGCTTCTGGATCATCAGGAACCAGTCTCAGGTGTCTGACGACTTGGATTCGCTCGGGTTCGCCGCGTCGAAACTCTGGAACGTCGGACGGTGGGTCTGTGACCGTATCTGGTCCGAAATCGGCCACATCCCCGGTCACAGTGAACTCACCGCGTACCTCAAGAGCCACGAACGCTACGATGACCTCCATTCTCAGTCAAGTCAGCGCGTGCTTCAAGAACTCGCTGAGGCGTTCACCGGCTGGTACGGCAAACGGCAGAACGGAGACGCACGAGCGAACCCGCCCGGCTACCGCAACCGCGGCGACGAACACCCGCGAAGCACGGTCACGTTCAAAGACGCCGGCTTCACACTCGACACCCGATACGGTCGAGTGCGACTGTCAAAAGGGTCGGATCTCAAAGACTACTGGTCGGACTTCGCCCTCTGTGAATACCAGACTCGCCCCGACGTTGACCTCTTCACTGTCGAGAGTGTCCAACAGGTCCGGGCCGTCTGGACTGGTGACGAGTGGGAACTACACTTCGTGTGCAAAGTCGGGATCGACGTTGCTGAAGCGCCCGGCGAGAAGACCGTGGGCGTTGACCTCGGGATTACTAACTTCGCCGCGCTTGCCTACGAGGACGGCCACGCCGAGCTGTACCCGCTGAAGTGTCTGAAACAGGACGACTACTACTTCAACAAGCGCATCGCTCGGTGTGACGACTCGACCTCCGAGCAAGCCACGCGGCTGCACCAAAAGAAGTCAGCTCGTCGGACTCACTACTTCCATACGCTCTCGAAACACATCGTTGAGCGGTGTTGTCGAGGAGGGTGTCGGGACGATCGTGGTCGGTGATCTCTCCGGCGTCCGTGGAGACGACGAGACTGACGAGGTGAAAGACTGGGGACCAGACGGGAATCTGGACTTGCACTCGTGGGCGTTCGACCGGTTCACCGATCTGCTGGCCTACAAGGCAGCAGAGGAGGGTATCGCGGTAGAGGAAGTCTCAGAGCGTGATACGTCACAGACGTGTTCGTGTTGTGGCCGGGAACGTGACGCGAACCGTGTTGAACGTGGGCTGTATGTCTGCGATGAGTGTGACGCGGTAGCGAACGCGGACGTGAATGGTGCAGAGAACATCCGGCAGAAAGTATCTCCGAGTCTCGCCTGCGATGGGGGAGATAGGAGTAACGGCTGGTTGGCACAGCCATCGACGTTCCTGTTTGACAAGGAAACTGGTGCGTTCGCACCTCGAGAACAGGTCACGTCGTAGACCACAATATCCCAACGGCGGTTGGGATTCCCGCGTCTTCAGGCGCGGGAGGATGTCAATGGACACGGGTATCCCGGGACGCGCTCCGAGTGTGGTTTCAGTGGTCCCCGAAATCTCCCGAGAGCGGAGTGCTCTCTGGGGTGTACGAGTCTGTGCTGACGGGCGTACCCTCGCGAGTGGGCAGCACTGGGACAGCCATGCGAAGAGACCAGGGCTCGCGTCAGATTGATACGAGATTCGTTCGAAATCCGTGTGATGACCGACAAGCCGCTCCAGGCGACCGTGACGCAGCGGGGCGTCGTGTTCGCGCCGACCGACGAGGTGGTGATCGTCCGGCGGGCCACCGACGGCGGCTGGGAGCTGCCGGGCGGGCGTATCGACCGCGACGAGCGTGCCGTCGCCGCCGTGCGCCGTGAGATCGCCGAGGAGACGGCGCTCGACCCGGAGGTCGTCGCGCCGGTCGACACGCTCGTGTGGCACAACGACGCCGGGAACGGCCGGTTCGCGGTGTACTACTATTGTCGGGTGAGTGACCGTGACGTGTCGCTGTCCCCGGAGCACGAGGCGTACGCATGGGGACCGCCGACGGAGGTGTGCGAGCGACTGAGCGACCCGCAAGCGGAGGCGGTTGCGGCCGCAACGGAGGTGCGGCGGCGGGTCAGCGACGGGTCAGCTCCCCGTAAGTAGCTTCGCCGGTTTAGCTGAATTGAGGCGCTGTATCCCCTCACTGCTCGCGCCTCCCGTTCGGTCGGCGCTCGCTCAGGAAGGGGGCTTAGCGCCTCAATTCAGCTAATATTGGGGCAGTTATCGACACTCAGTGTCGAACAGACGTCTGAAGCAGTTCGTCGACCGGGAGACCGAACTCGACAGACTGGGACCGCTGTCCGAGAGCGATCGGGCAGAACTCGCAATCGTGGACGGTCCTCGGTAGATCGGCGAGAGTACCCACCTTCCCGAACCGCGACCGACGTGGCAAGAATTTAACCAACACGTGTGAGATGGTGTAGCAAGAGGCTCCAATATGGGGGACCGAGACGCGGTGAGCGTACTGGTTCCGACCGTCGAGTGGAACATCGCCTGTGAGCAACTCGCGGCCCAAATCAGTCCCGGGGACGAACTGCTGGTCATTTGTGACTCGGAGGACGACCCGGTGACGAGCCACGACCCGCCGGCCGGCGTGGAGATTCTCGTCGCGGGCGAGCCGGACGGCTGCTCGGGCAAGGCCAACGCGATGGCTCACGGGATGGAACGGGCGGAGAACGATCGGTTCGTCTGGACGGACGCCGACTTCGAACGCGACCCTGATTGGCTCGATCGACTGGTGGCAGCCGGCGAGGCGCACGGCCCCGCGAGCGCTCTGTGCGTATTCGTCGGCGATGGCTGGTTCAGGCCCTACGAAGTCTGGAGTGCGCTGTTCTTCTCGCTCGCAATGTACCTGGGGGTCGGGGAATGGGGTGGAAGCGCGTGGGGCGGTGGCGTCACGTTCACAGCCGACGAACTCGAGACCGGCGTCGACGCCCTTACGTCGGAGCTACGACAGGTGATCAGCGACGACGGACTGCTCTCGGACCATCTCGGGGACGTCCATCCTATCCGGTCGATGATCGAAGTCGTGGAGGTGCCGGGAGATCTCCGGACAGTCATCGAACGGACGGTTCGACTCAATCGAATCGTCCACGTCTGGGAGGGAGGGCTGACGAACGTGGCGATCGGACTGGTGTTAGTGGCCATAGCGGTGGCGTTCCCGATCGCTAGCGCTCTCCTGTACACAGCTCTCGGTGCCATCACCTACTGGGTGCTCGGCGTCCGGCGGTTGACCTTCCTGTTGATTTATCCGGCGGTCGTGGTGGTTCCGATCGTCGCACTGTCCGGCATCGTTCGGAAGGAGTTCGAATGGACGGGTCGTCGATACCGGCTCAACGACAAGTACGACGTTGAGGTCGTAGACCGGTGAACCCGATCGTTTCGTTGTGAATCGAACGCACCAGTGAGCAGTTCGACGTTGCGTAAGCGCGCTCTTCGGCACCATTCATGAAACCGACTACCGACGGAGGAGTCCGACAGAGCCGTTTGCATATAGACTCGGACTGTCGGACAAAGCTATCGGAGCCGGAGATGGCGTAAATGAGCGTCTGAAAGCCTTGAAAAGGGAAGGTGAGTGTTTCAAGTCGTGTGAACCGAACCTAGACGAGACACAAGCCGATTGCTGCGAGAGGTCCGGGACACTCGACGCAGAAGGGGCTGAAGAGCTCGAACAAGTGATCGAAACGGCCCGTACCGAGATAGGCAGACCTCACAGCACGGTAACAAGCCACTCTCGACGAACTGTCCACTACCGAGAACGTAGATGACCCTGCTTGATACGACGTTCCTCGCCCAGTATCCGACCGGGTGAGGGGACGTGACTACTGTCGGGTGCGCGACCGTGACGTATCGGTGTCAGTCGAACACGAGGCGGACGGGTGGGGATCGGTGAGGTTCGGTTCGCGACTGAGCGACTCACAGGCGGAGGCGGTTGCTACCGTGGCGGAGGTGCGTCGGAGCGAGTGATGTGTTTCTTCCCGACAGTGTGCGACTCTCCTGTGCTAGATCGAGTGGTCGGCTTCAGGACCGGTCGGCCACCAACCGGGACAACCCGTCGTGCAGCGACACGGTCGGCTCGTAGCCGAGTTTCGCCCGTGCCTTGGAGATCTCGGCTTGGCTCTCGTCGATGTCGCCTTCCCGCGGGTCCGTGTGGATGATATCGACATCGGAGTCGGTCACCTCCCGACAGATCTCGGCGAGTTCAGCGATCGTGACGGAGTCGCCGGTTCCGACGTTGAACGCTTCCCCGACGGCGTCGGTTTTCGCCGCCTGAAGGTTCGCGTCGACGACGTCGTCGATGTGGACGAAATCGCGGGTCTGTGTTCCGTCTCCGTGGACCGTTATCGGGCCTCCGTCGCGGATCTGGTCGAGGAACACTGAGATCACACCGGCATAGTCGCTCGTCACTCCCCGCGGCCCGTAGACGTTGAAATACCGGAGGGCGACAACCTCCTGGTCGTAGAGGTCGGCATACGTTCGGCCGTAGTGATCGACCGCGAGTTTGTCGATGCCGTACGGCGATGTCGGGGAGAGTTCGTCCGTCTCACGGATCGGTACCCGCTCGGGATGGCCATACACCGCCGCACTCGATGCCAGAACCGTTCGGGCGTTCGCCTCTCTCGCGGCGTCGAGGACCGTGAGCGTCCCGTCCACGTTCGTCGAGTGGGATCGACGGGGCTCCTCGACGGAGCGGGCCACGCTCGTTTGCGCAGCCTCGTGAAAGACGACGTCTACCCCGTCGATTGCCCGAGTGACTGCGTCCACGTCGGTGATACTCCCTTCAATCACCGTCGCGTCGGTCGGGACGTTGGCAGGATCCCCGGTCGAGAAGTTGTCGAGTACCCGTACATCGGCGATGCCAGTCAGGCGGTCGGCGATGTGGCTTCCGATGAATCCCGCACCCCCCGTGACGAGAACGGTCTTGTCGGTGAACTCCTTCATCTATCTCTAGGACTTTGTCAGAAAGGGAAATACTCTCGCAAATACACACGACATGAGAGGGACACACGGGTGATTCGGCTTCGTACATAAAGTAAATGATAAGTCAGGAAGAGTTATATTACAGGATTTCTATAGTCACTATCGTATACCGCGAAATATAGGATTAACAGTGTCTGCTTAGCAACAGTAGTACAAGCCCATCGACTGATAGTATCGTTGATAGTACAAGCATTCCAAGAATGTAACTCGACAGTGAGCCCAACAGCAAGCCAACACCAACGACTGCAGCAAGTAGGAGTGAGGTCGTACCGAACACCAACAGCATGATGCTGCCCGTATCGAGAAGAAACAGGTCACTTCGATTTTGAAATCCAGACATAATAGACGGAGCAGTGAGCAAATAAAAGTAGTTTGTCTTCGAAATCTCACTTCTGATTTTAGTATGAGCTGATACGTGAAACTTGGTCTCGGAATCGCATTTTCTGGTCAGTCTCACCATTGTATTAATGTTTAATTAAGAATCTCTATGAATTCCAACTCCCTACGTTCGCTTCCCGGGTAATGCGAACAGATCAGGATTCGGCCACCTTGCCGACAAGGGGAGGCAACCCACGAGACTCACCATGTCAGTCCTTCATACGTGATCCTCTCGCGTCGCTGGATCACGCGGCGACCGTCGACGACGACCGGTGTGTTCATCTCGTCGAACTCTGTATCGAGCGCCTCGAACTCGTCCCACCCGGTTGCAACGACCGCGGCACTCGCGCCGAAAAGAGCGGCAGTCGCCGAATCCGCATATTCGATAATCAATGCTATGACGAGACCGACGATCCGATCAGTTTTGAGATCGAATGTATTGTGGCTCGACGTTGGCCAACTCCTACCCTTCCGAAGGAACCCGCGAGCGATTCAAATGCAGTACGAAAGGACCTAACAGGAAGCTTAAACGTTTGAGGAGGCGTTTGAGTTCGCTCAGAGACACATCTATTCGAGCTGCCAGCGGGTCGCCACGTCGTGGCGCCCAATGTCGTACAGGAGCGCATCGAAGACGAGTGCGCCTGTACAGGTATAATTCCGGGTGAGTCGACCCTCGAGTTGTGCTCGAACTCGGGCGCACTTCTGGTGTCCAGTTAGTCTTGCTGGACGAGTTTTATGAGCGGGAGTCGCATCTCGAGGAGGCGAACGAATGGTTGTAGGCCGACGGCAAGCTGCAGGAGAAACTCTTTGCCGAGCACGAGCCAACCGACATCGAGAAGTTCAGCCGGACTGGCTATCGGACTCAAAAAGCGAGCAAGGAGTTGGATCTGGGGATTGCCGATGTCCGGCGACGCTTTGGGACCGACAATGACGGGCGTGTGGGGCTTATGGTCTCGCGGGCCTATGAGCATGTGATTCGGGAATTTCTCGGCTATAAGTCCGAAGATGTCGGGACCGGGCGGGCCAACGACCACTGTTTGGATGCCCTGCGGTATGCAGTACACGGGTTCGATGACAGGAGTCGCCTTTCGTCGTGGGACGACGCCGGAACCTCCTCAATACCGAAGATACATTTTATCGGCCGAACCGATGCTGGGTACTTTACCTAAGCCCAGGTTCGTACCACCGTGTGGATCCGGTGGCTGCCACGCCTTTCCGCTGTAATACACTTTCGGGGAGTGGGATAGACTCGATGACCCGCTGTTTTTCGCCGGACAGAGGTGTCAATTCCCCCATAGGAGTTCAGAAAGTTCGTAGAGCCCGTTGCCGAGTTGCTCAACGTAGGTGGATGACGACAAAGTGACGGCCGATATGGAGAGCACAGATCGAGTATGCGCATGCGTGGGATTGCCGTGCCCCGGAGCATCTGGGCCCGCAACCGTGGTGACGACACCACGACAAGAACTCACGGGGCTTCAGATTGGGCTGGCGAACTTGCAGGTGGGCTGTACCGCGTGTGGACAGGCCCGGCATGAAGGACAGCAGGTGCGGGTGTATGCTTATTGGGCGGCCGCCGATCCGGAATGGTCGGTGACGCGGTGCTATTGTCCACAGTGTGCACCCGTTCGTATCGAGACACCCACGTTAGGCACAAGCGAGGCACTCATCGAAGCCCGGTTTGATGTGGTCTAGCTGTCGAGCGAACAGCGTCACCACCTATCTCTGAGTGAGGTTGGGGTGCTCGTGTACAGCCCGTTGACGGAGGGAGCATCGCCGTGATGACTCAGCACGATGACGCGGACGCACTTCGCGAGGGTATTGAAGAACTGGAACGCTAACTTGGCGAACTACAAAACGACGCTCCAGACAACGACGAATCGTGATATTCCCCTTTGAGAGGAACGGTGTGGGCGATGGTGAATGGGGACGTCGAGACCGTCGATGAGCTTCCAGCAGCGGGTCGCACATTTAGCCAGCGAGTTGCCGAGCGTGGTGAACGGCTTGAAGAACTCGAAGCTCGGCTGGAAGTGCTGGCTCAGCACACCGACGCATCAACAAAGGCTGAGAAAATCACGGCTATCCTCATGTTCGCGCAGAACAAAGCCAACGAGCGTGGAAAAGTTGCGGTGACGCCAGCCGAGATCCGTGGCTGTACTGGGGTATCAAGGCGCTATGCATACGATCTCGTTGAGGCGGTTGCTGCCGGTGTTGACGGTGTGCAGGTTCGCGAATCCAAGCAAGTGCGGACCGGCAACGGAAGCGAACATAAGCAAAAGACGTTATTAATCGACTGTGAAGGAGTTCGTGAGTTGAATGATGCTGTGGACTCTTATACCACATCGAATGGGGGTGATGGGGAGGTATAGACCACCAAGTCAGCGGGAGTCGTTTGTGGTGGCTCCCACTGACGTTCGATTCAAATCGAGGGGGACTGATGGGAATGTTCGAGAGTTGGGGGTATGGCGTTTTTTCTGGGAAACTGGGTGCTATGGGTGCTTGTTCTGTCAGCCATAGACCTGAGGTGGACCGGTGAAGAAGTTCATACAGTGATGCTCCATTCAACCAGCTCCCCGAGACAATTCAGAATCCGGCTACCAGCTATATGTGATTCCACATATACCCAATACACCTGTGCGTATCAGACTTGATAATATTTTCCCAACATATAAAACCGGAGACTAATACCAACCAATAAATTATAATTTAATTTATTTTATTATTTTGAGAAAATTTTGTTCTGTCTAATTAAGCCTACTGACCGCACTTGTCGTGGACTTAAGTGTACGCTGCACTGAATATCGCTCAGTCGGTGTCCAGATATACTTATGGACGACAACAATTTATCACGTGTTTTTTCAGGGGCCTCTGTCATCTTTGCCGGGGTTATTCTAGAACTCGGAATCGGGTTTGCCGCGAAAGTGTTGTTCGCGAGAGTTGCGACCCCAGAATTATACGGTATTGTAATTTATGTTCATACTATAGTAGTATTTTTAGCTGTGATTGTGACTTTTGGATATGATTCTGGAATAGGGCGCTACCTTCCTAGGTACGAAAGCCAACAGGAGAAACGCGGGCTCGTCATCTCGATAATGACGTTGGTTATCCCCATCGCGGCCCTGATTGGTCTGACGATCTACCTATTCTCAAATGAGTTGTCGTTATTTATATTCGACACTGTCAGCTACGCGATCACGTTTCGCGTTCTCGCGGTAGCAATCCCCCTGTTCGTTTTCATTCGCCTTTCTATCGGTGGAATTCAAGGGATGAAGCAATCGGTCGGGACAGTCGCCATCAAGAACGTCACCCTACCAGTGATGCGCCTTTTGCTGATCAGCGGGGTGGCCGTGCTCGGTGGGGGACTTGCAGAGTTCGCAGGTGCGTACGTGATAGCTTACGGAATAGGAGCTGTAGTAGCATTCTACTTTCTTAACCGGTCAATCCCACTCCTGTCAAGGAAAATGATATTCTCGCAATGTCAGATAGTGACCGTCTCGAAGTTCTCCGCGCCGCTGGTGTTATCGACAGCTACTCAACGCGTCATATCGCGCGCCGATTTGCTTCTAATTGGCTACTTCGTCGACTCTGCGTCAGTTGTCGGGGCATACGACGTAAGCCTATCGCTCGCCCAACTTTTGTTGGCCGTTATTGCAGCCTTCGGGTACATCACAATGCCGGTAATTTCGGAGTTAGAGTCAGACGATAACATGATCGAGATTAGGGCACTTTACTCAATTATCGCCAAGTGGGGCGTATTTTCGACTGTCCCAATCGTGCTACTCTTCTTTTTTTTCCCCGAAACAATCATTTCGATCACTTTCGGCCCCTCGTATCTTGGAGGGGCGTTCCCGTTGCAGATTCTCTCCCTCGCCTTCTTTACACACGTTGTCCTTGGGCCATCAGGGAATCTGTTGAAGGCATTGGGAAAATCGAAACAGTTAATGAAGGCTACGGTTGGAGCCGGCATCGCGAACGTGTTACTTAATATCTTCTTAATTCCGCCGTACGAAATGGTTGGGGCAGCCACTGCCACGTTGGTTAGTTATGTCGCTATGAATGTGATGGTGTTTTACTATCTCAACCAGTTCGGCGTCCCTCCGGCGACTAGTAACGACCTTCTCACGGTTGCCGTACCTGTAATGACATTTGGTGTCGCCTATTTAGTGGCCATCCTCGCTGCGCCCTCGAACCTCGCGGCAATGTTGCTCACAGTGTCTCTGTTTGCCTCCATCTACTTCGTTATACTCCTGCGGTACTTCATCGGTGACCAAGAACGAAGGTTGCTATTCCAATTATCTGAAGATTATGGTGTTCCAGTTACACGAATCGACGCCTTTCTTCAAGCCCACGCCAAGCGGTACGATCCGTAAATATGTGTTTGAATCGAATGAGCTTTGATAGAAGCTTAGCGATCAATACACAATGGACGTAGGACGATTCCTGAAGATGTCCTGCAAGAGAATCTCGTCAGATGGTATATCCGGACTAAGAGAGGTTCTCTACCGCACTTACCAGGGTGCATGGACGAATATCGGGCGGCACTACAACTATGGCACGAACATCTACGAGAGTGACTGGGACGTCCTGATCGTGCTTGACGCCTGTAGAGTCGACACCCTCAATCAAGTCGCACCAGAGTATGATTTCCTCGACAGAATTGACTCAACGTACTCGGTTGGATCTGCTTCTGCAGAGTGGATGCAAAAGACGTTCGACGAGTCCCATCGCAAGGAGATTCAGAAGACTGTATATATAACCGGGAATCCACACTCAAAGGAGATCCTCCGAGCCGACGATTTCTTGCTCCTAGACGAGGTTTGGCGGTATCGTTGGGACGAAGAACTTGGCACGGTCCGCCCCCGATCAGTGACCAATCAAGCTGTAAAGCATTATCGAAAAAAAGAACCAGAGCGGATGATCCTTCACTACATGCAGCCTCACTTCCCATCAGTTCCAGTCCCCGAATTAGGTTCGCAAATAAACCCGGACACAACCGGATGGGAGTCCATTTGGGACGACTTACGTACTGGTAAAGTCAAGAAGGAGACAGCTACTGAGGCGTACGTAGAGAACCTGAGGTACGTCATGGACGATCTGGAAATATTATTGAGTAACATCTCCGCGGACTCAGTCGTACTGACCTCAGACCATGCGAATCTATTCGGCAGATTTAATTTATACGGCCACCCTTCATACGTCCCCCTGCGTGAACTCAAAAGAGTTCCCTGGGTGGATCTTGAGGCGAGTGACGAGAAGACATATACACCTATCGAATACGACTCACCGAGCGAAACCGGTGTTGAGGAGAAATTAAAGACCCTTGGGTATCTATAATATTCTTATGAACCAGATTGTCGATGACCACTCCGTCGCTGGGGAGTTGCTGTCCGTACATCAACACGGACTTTTTCGAGTATGCTCCAACTTTTCGAAGGACTTTGCTAACTTTGGATATATTGACAATAATAAAAACAGAAATTAAAAATGTCAACTAACAATAATCGATGCCAATGAGGCTGGAGACGGTGACTAGTGGGTTGGCCAGTATATGTCTTATAATTGTATCAGTTATTCTTATTTTTATACCTCCTGCGTCCGGATACGAACCATCAATATATACTTCATATCCCAGTTGGATGTGGATTATTTATGCGATAGGGATTTTGTGTAGTTTCGGGATGGTTTTTGTAAATCTGAGTGGTTCAAAAATAAAGCATCCGCTGGACAGAGGCGGAGCAAGGGATTACGTTATCAAGGGTTTTGTTCTTCTTCTTTCATTCTACGTAATACTGTTTTTCCTCCCAATATATCGAGGATACCACTTGTACGGTAGAGGTTCACTTGATATTTTATTTCACTTGGGATTAGTAAAAGGAATTATTCAAACCGGATCTCTCTCTGGGAACAACTGGTACCCAATACTGCACGTCTTCCTTAGCGTACTTCGAATTTTTGGTGTTTCAGAACCTTTCGCGGTGTCCCTAACCCAAATTGTGTTTTTCTTGTTGTTTAGTCTCGGGACAGGAATATATAGCCGTCAATACATTTCTGAAAATAAAAGTCATACCGTCAGCGTGCTAGCCTTTCCGCTGATGTTCGGAATATTTCACTCCGGACTCCATCCTGCAATATACTCCTTCTTCCTTTTCCCTCTGTTAGCTCATCTATTAGATACAGTTGATAGGAGAGCTAATTGGGCACTAATCCCTCTAGCTACAAGTATCGTATTTTTTCATCCCATAACTGCAATCCTAACCTTCGGATATGGGATATTCTCCAAAGTTTATGAGAACACTATATTTAGAGATATTACTAATGTCTCAGCTATGATTTCGTTGGCGGGGCTTGTTCTATCGTTTATTTGGTATTTTAATTTTTCAAGGGTTGAAAATATTATTGCAAAAACGGCTATTCCTCTAATTAGTAGAACTTCCGTTGTGGGTCAACAGTCGGAGGCCGCAAGATCCACTTCCCTCTCTGCTATCCATTTCCTAGTTGAGTTGATTCGTCTGTACGGAGCTTATCTTTCTTATGTTTTGATCGGTGTGATTGTTTTCGGAACTCTGATTCTACATTATTATCGGTCCCGTAATCTCAAAAGTAAAAAACTACTGCTACTATTCTTGGCCACTGCTGCTGTAATAATTTTATTCTTATCAGCATCTCTCGTAACAAATCCAATTCGTGTAGGGCGTTGGGCTATTTTTGTAGCAATTGTCGGTACTGGATATATAATCAATCAAATAGATAGAATACCACTTCAGACTGTCATGACGTACACGGTAATTGGTCTTGTGTTAATTGCTGCAGTTGTAGGTCCATTCTCAATATATCAAGATGGGAATCATATGACCGAATCAGAATATGATAGTGCTGAATGGATAGTTTCAATGACAAGCCCAGAGCCCGTGATCTCACACGCAATGGGGTATAAAATGATTATATATATCAGTGGACCTTCTCCGAATGAGGAGAGATACCGCCAGTTTCGAAAAGCGGATCCAAATTTTCAATTACCAAACCATCTGGGATATATGGGGAGTGGAGAACCGGTCACGGATATTTTTGCCGAGAAATATTATATATACTTGAAAACACATGATATAAAATATAAGAATGCATACTATGAAGAACAGCAACCTTCGCTAACATCTTATACGAAACAAGATGTGCAATATCTGAATACAGATACGAAAGCCTCTAAAATATATACGAATGGTGGAGCGTCAACGTACTATGTCGGGAGCCCCTCTATTACAACCCGGAAAGTATCAGGCAAACTGTTAGAAGAACCTAATTAACGCGAGAGAGCGGTCTTATGGAAGACTCTCTACATTCCATTAATTAGAGTTTTCACTCATAAAAATTCTGTACGGTATATATTATATAATTTATCTTACCAAAAATAATTATTTCTAGGGTTCTGTTAGAATTTTCGTGTAGTGATTTATTTGGAGTGATCGGAAATTACTGAGGAGTTGAATAACACTCAAGCCAACAGTTATCCCGTCTCCAAACCACGACCGGTTATCAGATCGAGTATCTCAACTTCGAGCTTCGAATATTCTTAGCACAATCAAAACGTAGTGTCATTGCGTTCGATACTGCAATTGTGATGCGGGAATACATTGAGCACTCATACCATCCTGATGAGAAACTTATTACGGCCTTTGATATGTTGCGACCAGGCAGCTGTGTTTACATATAGACATTTCATGTCGACTGTGAAGCGTTCGAAGAGAGGGTTTTGATTAGCTTTTTAAGACACACACACACACACACAATCACTTTTCATCGATCATCTTACCACGCTCATCAAGGATTCAGGCTTTAAATCGTAGTATCAAATTACAACTGTGATAGTACCTTCTTTACAATGAATAGAAGAATCCACCGTAATGTCCTGATACTACTCCCATAATTGGAAATAAGAGGCGGCACTAACCGTCGAATAGGGTCAGGGCGAAGATCAGATAGTAATACTTTTTGACACGTTCTACAAAGACGATATCTTCAACAGAACGTCTTTCGATTTCTCATCTTAACGAAACACGGTTCCTGATTATACGAAGTGTTACAGTCAAAGTTACCACCACTCATTCCACATTGCCCCGACTAGACTCAGCACCACTCTGCTTTTCGTAGACATCTTGAAAATGTGGTGGATCACCAGTCTCATTCCAACTGTCTGGTAGTAAGGTCATTACTGGTGCACCGACGTCAGAATATCTGACAAACCATTAATGAGTTTCTCTCCAATCGATTCATGAGAGTTCCGTTCATGGACGGTCTCGCGGGCCCGCTCGCCTAATCGTTCATAACGAAGTGGGTCCTCAAATAAACCCTCTATAGCAGCCTGGAGATCTTCCTCTCGCTGGGAGTCAACGAGGATGCCTGTCTCCCCATTAGTGATTTGTTCGTCAATGCCGACACTTGGATTTCCAACGATTGGTAAACCGGCTGCCATCGCTTCAAGAATGACATTCGGGTACCCATCCTCCAAAGAGATATACAAAAACAGATCGGCGTGAAGATACAGTCGGTCTACATCCTCAACATAGCCGAGAAATTTGATGCGATCTCGGACATCGTCGTTGGGGGCCATTTTATCGGCATAAGACTCCACCCGGTTCTTATACCGGCCAGATCCAGCCACAACGTATTCGCAGTTGTCTTTTTTATCGAGAATACTGTAGATGGCAGGAAGTGCCAATTTAAGTCCATCAAATTTACCTTTAAATTCTAGATTTGTGACAGTCAGTATTGTCCAGTCGGTAGAGAACGCTGCTGGCGGAGTGGTGGCATAGTCGGCCAGGAAGGGAGTCACGTCTTTCGGCACAGGGACCACCGCGTACTGCACCCCACTCAATCCCGGAGAACTCCGAAGTGTCTCTGCAACGTGTTCTGAAACGACAATTACACCAGGGGAAAACCATACCACTAACCAATGCAGTAGTACAATTAGTAGAGCCATCGCAGCGGAAAAAAACTGGCCGGCTCGAAGGTTTTCCCAAAAGTCATTCTTGTGTTGTCTGATGAGATCACCAGCGACCCTCGGAACAACTGGGATACGGTAAGGGGCCGCCACTAAGAGCGAAACGAATCCCAGGCTGGTGCCCTTTGTTAGTATCACGTCCGGATCTTCGTTTATTATTTTCGAACGAACTGAAACCACAAGGGACGCGTACTTTTTCACCAATCCTAAATCGTCCTTGACATCAATAGTAACGACATCAGCTCCACTCCGTTCCAACGGCGTAACGATCTTGCTGGATCGGAGACCCGCCACAACTAATATTTTCATCAGCGACCAGCCTCCATATTTCGATCATTCATCCTGGGTGTCCTCCAACAATTGGTTGCTCCCGATACCAACTTGGTATCTCACAATGAATTCTGATCCGAGTTCGCTTATAATACAAATCATATATGATCCCTCGCTCGGGAGAGGTCGATGCAACATTTATGATAAATTCTTTGACCATATGATGTATGAAGGAGTTGATCTTAAACGACCAGACTAAAATTGGTATGATAGGTATTTCAGGCTTTTGCAATCAGTAGATTCTATGACAAGGTGCTCGCACGGTCGGTGGAAAACGGCGTCGTTTTAGAAAGTTACTGGATACTTTGACAAGAAAGGCGGTTGTATGACAAAGATTCGGACCACAGTTGTTCATTGAGAATTTGGTCATGGCAAAAATAGAATCAATAATTAAACTATGTGTAGGTAGGATCGAAGTGGCCGTTGGTTTTGCTAGTTTATATTCAAATTCAACTATTCTATTGAATGTATCAAGTGAATTGACTCGGAGTTTGTGAAGTGATAGCGGACACCCGACCAGATGAAGTTGGTAATCAGCTTCACTTTGCGAGCTTATCAATTTCAAATACCAAACAGTATCTTGAAAGGTGGGAGTCCAGAAGAGTCGCAATGCGATTCATAACTGGATTCAGAAGGCCGGTCTATAGCCGACCAGCGACGGGGCACCGAATCAGGTATGTTGACGAGAGTTTAATTCGGATCAATGACAAACGATTCTGGTTGTACGCTGCCAGTGGGTCCGAAATCAACGAATTCCCCCATACCAAGCTGTTTCAGACCAAAAGAACGTAACTCACCGTATTGGTTCTCCGCGAGATCCACTAGAAACAGTAGGTCGAGAAAGTGACTTTCACCGTTGGTGAAGCGCACTATCTTAGAGCCGCATTGGAGAGCTTCGTTCTCTAATTTTAGATAACTCACTATGGGAATCAGTACAGCGTCGAACGTATCTTTCGTGAGGTGAAAGGCCGAAATTCTCCTTGTCTAGTGCGTTCAGCAACGCGGGGTACTCGCAACGATCGAGGCACCCGTTCTTTGTCTCCAGAACGAGAGATTCAACACGATTACCTTGAACCACAACGTCATTCGTGATATCGTGATCGAAGACGGAGCATTATCTCGGACCTGACGACAGGGAACAACTACACCAATGGTAGTATTATCGTTCGGGACATGGGGATCGTTATGACACGGATGAGTTGTGAGCAATCCATTTGCATGTCACGGCCTCAACAGGCTAATTGATAACTCGACGAATGTTCGAAGTAATCCATCTACACGCCATTAGCCTGATGACGAAGACGACCTGTGGGAATCTCTACAACGGAATGGTAAACGCCAGTGGGGCAGACATAGCGCTGGTAACCCAGAACAAGACGACAAGAGTATCTTGATGAACTAGTTCTTGCTACCGTAAACCTTTACTACTGACAATAACTGTTAATCCTATGGCAATAGATGTTGAGAATGTGGTTTTAATAGTCGGAGATGCAGTACGATATGATTACAGCTGTGATCTCCTCTCAGAACTCGGCCAAACTCACAAGTCTGTCTCTGCATCCCTCCATACAGCGCCTTCCTTTGCCAGTATATTCACTGGACAGCACGTTCCAAATCATAATTCTGGCACGTTTCACACAACGATTGATGACTCTATAAACAAAATCTCTGACTTGGATAACCATACCGTCGGTAGTCCAGATAGCGGTATGAACAAACAGATCCAATGGCTGCTGAATGACGTAAGAACACAGGATTTGGGAGATATGCATCCACCATTCATATGGACGGTCAGGACTGGTGGCGGACACTCACCATATAACAATTATAACTATAAGGAATTCAAAGCTGACATCGGGGCTGGGGAATATTTCGATAAAGCTGCGGGTGATGCCAAATTGATGCGCTCAGATTACAGGTCCGCCCTCGAAAAAGAGGTGGATTATATCAAATCTGTACAAGAGGAATTAGAGGAACGAGGGATTCTATAAGAGACTCTGATTATATATACTTCAGATCACGGAGAACTTTTAGGCGAGTATGGGATGATTGGACACAATCATATCGCTTGCCCCGAATTAGTATATGTGCCTACAACATTAATCCATCATGAGATAGAACCAGGTGTTTCAGATAAACTACTTAGCAATGTTGATATTTTTCCAACTATCATTGATACCCTTGGATACTCTCAAATTGATTCTCTGGATGGAATGTCAGCTTTCTCAGAAGCCGAGCGAGAGTATGCATATAATTACTACCTGACATGGTTCTACCAGACACCGTGGTTCAATAAGTTAGATCGTGTTGTTCATAGTGTCTGGGGGTCTCAAGGTGGTCATTCGAAAACAGAGACAACACGTATTGAGGGATTGTTGATATGGTTGGCAATTCTATTAAAATCACCAAAAGGAAAACACATTCGCCGTACAAAGTCATATAAACAGAGTTTTCGAATGTTCCAGCCTGGTTGGAGGAAATTTGCCACACCTGAATTCGATATTCCAGAGGCGAAATCTATAATTAATAAATTAAAAGAGACGACGGACAATCCTGTTGAATTTAAAAAGACATTAGATAGAGATCAAAAAGAACAGCTGGAAGATCTTGGCTATCTATAGTGATTAATAAGTTCTGACGGTATACTTTGTAACGTGGCCCAGATGCCATTTTCGCGGAGATGTATAATGCCCAAAATCTGTCAATTCTATATCCAGTATATGAATTATTCTATAAGAAAATATTTAATACACCATGAGATAGATTGTTGAAATTCAGTAAGATTATCTAAGCTCCTGGGGCTGGTTGCAGTTCATAGCTGGCAGCTGCGATTCCTTTCTAAGTGCGTCCGATCCCAAATTTTGGTTCTCGAGTCTCACCCTCAACCTTGTACAGACCTGTAAATCTCTTCGTGTCGTCGTACGCAGGCCGCCAAGGAGAACTCTTCCTCGACGTGATTTCTCGCATTAGCAGCTCGTCGCCGTCGCTCATCTGGATCAGCCAGCGCGGCTTCAATTGCGTCCGCCATCGCATCAGGGTGCTCTGACGGTATGACCCAGCCGTAATTATCGGACGGCAATTGTTCGGGGACGCCCCCAACATCTGTCGCAACGATCGGTGTCTCCATGGCCATCGCTTCCAAGACTACTATCGGACAGGCCTCAGCTGTTGAGGATAGCACGAATAGATCGAAGAGTTTCAACAACGCTGGAACGTCCGACCGGAAGCCAACGAACTGGACCTGATCATTGAGACCCAACTCCGACCGCAGCTCCAGCAATTGGTCGAAGTACGCCGTTCTGGTATCGAGTTTTGCTCCAACGATTGGCACAGCGACCGGCCTCTCAGGAGCGATTTGTGCTATCGCTTGGAGCAGATACTTGTGGCCCTTTATTGGGTTCACATTGCCGATAGTTCCGACGACTGGAACTTTATCTGGGATCCCTAAGCTTTCTCGAATCGCTGGTTCATCAATTGAGACTCTCTCTGGATCAAATCTATCTAAGTCGACCGGTGCGTACAAGGTCCGAGTGCTTTGGGAATCAGGGAAGTAATACTCGCCAACCGCATCAGCGGCGACGACAAGCTTATCAGCCAACAATCGACCAGCTGCCGCCGTAACTTCTTTCACCGGCGTCGGCAACGCTGTGTCGTTGAAGTGCCAAACTACGCTTGCGTCACTGCGAGCTGCAGCGAGTGCTGTATGCACGTTGACCGGCGTGTTCACGTGCACGACGTCAACCTCTTCCTCAGAAATAATTCGGCGAGTTCGACAAATCATCGGTAACACTGCCTTCAAAAACCGTAGATTCCCGTATATATTACGTGGTTTGGTCACTTGGTGGGGAGAAACTTTTCGAACCTTGAATCCAGCCTCGGTTGCGGCGTCAACAAATTCATCGGTACCGTCAGGGACGACAAATACTGTCTCAATGCCCCGGTCCCGAAGCTCTTTGGCGACCGACAGGCCCCGTTGCTGAGGTCCCCCCATCCGTGGATCAGTGAAGCTGTTCAAAACCCGCATTAAGTTAGATTCGTCATCGAATACATAAATACTCTGTGAATCTACGTCGACATATGATATC
Source organism: Halobaculum sp. EA56 (assembly GCF_051195075.1). Lineage (NCBI taxonomy): Archaea > Methanobacteriati > Methanobacteriota > Halobacteria > Halobacteriales > Haloferacaceae > Halobaculum > Halobaculum sp. EA56. The sequence continues at coordinate 46,953 of NZ_JBNTJX010000013.1, read as the reverse complement.
AATTAATTTCTAGTATTGGTATTAGGATCAGCTACAAAAATCTCTACGCTCTTGGATAGGACCCTTTTAATTTAGGAGAGAGGTGGCCGTTGATCCGGGTGTTCTGTGACCGAATTCGACCTCCTTAGCGGAGTAATCGAGTGTATCGACTTGTATTATATGGAGATTCACGATGTACTTGGTGTCTAGTTGTTCGCAGAATATGAGGTAGAGGTGCAAGTTCTAGCGAACCCCGTTCATAAATCGTCGGCGAACACGAAGACGGTGCCAAACTCATCGTAGGCGCACGTTCGATGTCGACACTGTATGAAGCCAATGTCAGTGAGGAGGAGTAGGTAATCCGGTGACGGGAGAGATGGCGACATCTGTCGACCATTTCGGCGCACCGGCGTAGCTTCAAACCATTGTGGTCGAACGGTTGAAACAGTTTGAGAACGTTACTGAACATGATCTCAAGACGGTTGTCGAAGGTGACGTCGAAGACCGACAAAACCTCGCCTACCTCTGAACGACCAAGATAGAGGATATTGGGCCGACGCGGTTGGTTGTCCCAACAGCAAATTAAAGACCCTACGAAAAGTTTAGAGTAGTAATGACCCCAGATATTTCGATATCAAATCACTTCCGGCGAAAAGATATTCAGGATTTTTTGGATAACTTCCCGACACCACTGCGAAAGGCTATGAAACGAGTAGCGAGTTACGTACCGAAACGGTATGTGATCGGGCAAAAGTACAATGATACTCGGACCTTTCTGAACGACTCACAGTGGTGGTCTGAAGAAAAGTTACGTAATTATCAGGAAATGCGTTTGAGAGAGCTCATCAAACACGCATACCAGAATGTTCCGTATTATCGCGATGTGTTCGACAAGCAAGGCCTTTCACCATCTGATATTCAGACGGTAGATGATCTCTCAAAATTACCAAGGTTGACAAAAGACGATATCCGACAAAATTACCAGCGGCTTCAGGCACAAAACGTTGATGACGCGATAGTCCACCACACGAGTGGCTCCACCGGTGAACCATTTAGTTTCAAGCAATCCACCGATATTGAACAGATAGAGCGAGCGTTTATCAATCGGGCGTTTAGCGCGCACGGGACGGATCTATACCACGAAAAGACAGTGTGGCTTCGTTCCTACTCACCCGAAGAACACGAGCCGATATACAAGTACGAACCCCATCTCGGGATTCTGTTCCTCTCTCCCTTCCACCTCTCTCCAGATCGATTAAACGAGTATGTAGAGTTGATCAACTCGTTCGGTGCTTCGACTCTAGTAGGATACCCATCTTCTGTCTACATATTTGCTACACTTCTCAAGGATAGCGACCTGAGCCTTGACCACATCGATGTCGTCCATACCGGCTCAGAGAATTTCCTTCCGGAGTGGCGTGACCGTGTGGAGTCTATACTTGGCGTCCCAGCCAAGGACCACTACGGAATGGCTGAGAAAGTCGGTCTATTCCACCAGTGTAGTGAGTCATACAAATACCATGAGAACTTGGAGTACGGAGTCGTCGAAATAGTAGACCGTAACAATGGGACCGGACAGATCGTTGGTACAAGCCTCTGGAACTATGCAATGCCGCTTATCAGGTACGAGATGGGTGACAAGGCGACCATCAACAAAGGATCGACCACCTGCGACTGTGGTCGCGGATTACCGCTAACCGTCGAACGGTTCGAGGGACGAACGGACGATATCCTTCGGACTCCCGATGGGCGACTACTGCCCGCTGTCAACTTCTACACTCTGATGTACGATATCGAAGGTGTTGAGATGTTCAAGCTCCTCCAGACTGCGGTCGACCACGTGGAAGTACGACTGGTCGTGTCGGACTCGTTTGATAAGTCGAACGAAGCGGAGCTTCGATCCGGGCTAAACCAGCGATTGGGTGACAACATCGACATCCAAATTCAGTATACGGATATCATCGAACGCGACCCCGATAGCGGAAAGATCCGTTGTGTCGAATCGAGGATTAATTAATATGCTCGCGGACCTCCATGTCCACACCGCACATTCACATGACAGCTGGGCAACCGTTGAAGATGTGCTTGATGCTGCTGAGCAACGCGATCTCGAAGCGATCGCAATAACGGACCACGATACGGTCACGGGCGCAAAGGAAGCCCGTAAACTGGCTGATAGTCGTGACATCACCGTCATTCCGGGTGTTGAACGAACCGTACCTGTAGGGAAACACGGCGTTCATCTCATTGGTCTCCATGTGGACCAGCTTCCCCCGAACGACGAAGTCATATCAGTTGTCGAATCGATACACGATCAAGGGGGGGTCGTGGTCGTCCCACATCCGTTCCGTGTCGGAACCGGCCTCCTCGACCACGCGAAAAACGGGACAATCCAACAGTCGGCAGCTGAGTCCGTTCTCGAACGTGCCGATCTACTAGAGGTCCTCAACTGGAAGGATAGCCGCTCCGCTATTTCGAAAACTCTCGAGTTCGCGCAGGAGAGTAACCACAACATCGTCGCCGGTACCGATGCACACACCAGCACCGACGTCGGAAAGCTAACAAATTGCATCCACTCACCTCAGACCATTAAGGAAGGAAGCAAGATCACTGTTCCCGTAGACGACCCCACCACAGTCAGTATCAATAACCTTCCAGAGCGGCTACTCGGCCGGTCCACACGCTCAAAGGATTCGCCGATCAGAACCCAACTCATTTCGCTGACCGCAGATGTGATGGACTTCGTTCCCGGTAACGAACCGAACCATACCGTCAAGAAAGTGTTACAACGTGCACGCGCGACCTTCGAGATGGCATCAGCCAACGAGTCGGACAGCGACGCCTGGGTGTCCAGTGTCGTGCTCTCGCGGTCGCAAGATGAAACAAGTTTACGATTAGAAGCTACAAATACGAAATAGATGCCTGAACCAACCGATGACATATCGGAGATGGCTCCATACACTGTCTCCGAGAGTGCAAAGCTGTCAAACGACGACAAGGGGAACAAATTAAAATTGGACTGGAACGAATCAACGTTCCCACCTTCTCCCCAAGTACGAGAACGACTGGAGGAATTCGTTAAAAATGGCCATTTCGAGTACTATCCGGACGTCACCGCCAGAGAACTTCGTGAGAAGCTCGCTGAGTATGTAGGATGTGGTGTCGAAAACCTCCAAGTGTTCAACGGATCCGACGACGCACTCCGGGCTATCCTGGATACGTACCTCGGCCAGGATGATGTGTTCCTCGCCAGGGAACCCGTCTACACACAGCCTTACACGTTCGTCGAGACGAACGGTGCCAACCGGGTCACTTTCACTTGCGAATCGCCGTTTAAGAAAGGTGTCGACCGGTTCCTGACAGTTCTTGAAGAAACGCAACCGAAGGTCACCTATATTCCCAACCCCAATAATCCGACAGGGGTTTATTACACTCAGGAAGAGATCGAGGAACTACTGTTAGCAGCTCCAGATACACTTTTCATCGTTGACGAGGCGTATTATGAATACGCCGACACTACTGTCTCGAATTCAGTATCCGAGTACGACAATCTGATTGTATGTCGGACTTTTTCGAAGGCGTTCGGCCTTGCGAGCTGCCGAATCGGTTATACGGTCGCAAACAAGGAGATCATCCGGGAACTCGAGAAGGTACGAAACGGAAAGAGCGTGAATTTGTTCGGCCAAATTGCCGCCTCGGCAGCACTAGACGACATCAAGTACATGCGTGACTGTGTCCGGACAGTTGTTGAGACCCGCGAATGGCTGGTTGAAAACCTCCGTGCCCGAGGCCACAGCGTGGTCTCGACACCGGCGAACTTCGTGCTGATCGAGATCGATAATCCGAAGGGCACGATAGAAGGCCTGAAACGAGAGGGAGTTTACGTCCGAAATCGGGACTATCTGCCACAGCTCGATGGTTATATCAGGGTGAGCATCGGTGACCGAGAACAGATGCAAACGTTTCTTAATGCCTTTGAGAGAGTCACCGAAAAGAGCCGCGCAGACTGATTTTTGCCCGCTACTACAGGTATCCGTCTGAGTCCACTTCGACGCCATCTCCCGATCGAATTGCCTCGTGAACACCGAATGTCGCCTCGGTCACCTCCATTGCCTGCTCCAGCGGCAGCGGCGACGGCTCGCCAGCAAGGATAGCATCAACGAACGCGTCGAACTCCGCCTCGTGGCCCTTGTCCTGTCCAAGGCTGATCCTCCCACCTGTGAAGTTATCTACTGTCGCTGTCTGCCCGTTACCAAATGCTTCAACGTATTCTTTGGCGAGCGAGTTGTCACCAAATGTGGTGTAGGTGATGCCTGCAGTACTGCCGTCCTCAAATGTGAGAGTAATCTGTACGTTCTGCGGGAGACCTGCCCCCTCATCCGCGGTACTCGCCGACACCCGCTCGATGGACGAATCCGCGACAAACCGCGCGAAGTCGACGAAATGACAAACTTCTCCGACAATCCGACCGCCGCCCTCCTCTGGGTCGTTAATCCAATGGTCGTCCGGTATCTTGTCGGCGTTGACACGGTAGGTCAGCATCACTGGGCCGGGGCCGTCCGATATCGTCGCCTTCACCTCGCGGGCTGCCGGGGAGAACCGGCGATTAAATCCGACCATCAACCGGCCGTCCGACTCGCGGGCCGCCGCAACGACTGCCCTTAGTCCTTCCTCGTCGATCGCCAACGGCTTCTCGACGTGGACGTCTTTGCCGGTATTCAGCGCCGCCTTTGCCACCTCTGCGTGGAGATCGTGGCGCGTTGCGACGACAACCATGTCTACGTCCGCATCGCCCGTTATCTCAGTATAATCTGACGTGGAGTACACACAGTCGTACTCGTCGGCAACTGAAGACGCGGAGACGCCGGTCCCCGAACAGACCGCGTGCAACTCAAGATCGTCGTGATCAGTGAGGATCGGTAGCAGTGTCCCTCGGGCAAAACTGCCGGCTCCGACCAGCCCGACCGACAGCGGTGAAGTCCGGCCCGGTGTCACCTGAGACGACCGGTCGGCGTGAGGCCGTTTCGTCGGGTGCTCTCGGTCGGGGTCGTACTCCAGCAGGATGCCTGTGAACGCTTCGTCATCTGGATTTTCTAAGATCAGCTCGTAGGCGTCGGTGGCGTTATCAATGGAGAATTGATGAGTCCGGAGCGGCTCGAAATCTACTCGGTCATCAGCGAGCAGGCGGAGACACTCCCGCATATTGCGGTTTTCTGTCCATCGGACGTACCCGATCGGGTAGTCAAGCCCCTTTTTTTCATAATTGCGGTCATACCGGCCTGGCCCGTACGACCTCGAGATCCGAAAGTCGAGTTCCTTGTCGTAGTACACCTCGCGAGGGACATCCATCCCAACCTTCCCGACCACAGAGACTCGCCCTTGCTCTCGGGTGATGTCACCGGCCATCTCGACAGGTTCATCGCTACTTGTCGAGGCCGCAATAAGCGTCGCATCGACACCGTAGCCATCTGAGAACGACTCAGCGGCGGCGACGACGTCATCCTCGCCGATGACGGCGCCCTCAGTTGCACCCACATCAAGACCGCATTCGACTTGCGCCGGGTCGATGTCGATGCCGAGCACCGGAAAGCCATATGCGTTGAGGATTTGTGTTGCGGTCTGGCCGACCAACCCGAGCCCGAGAACAGCGACCCGCTCGCCAGGCGTCAGATCCGCCCGGCGGATACCCTGCATTGCGATTGCCCCAATGGTGACGAACGCCGCATCCGCAAGATTGACGCCCTCCGGTACCGGTGCACACAGATTCTCGGGAACTGAAACTACTTCGCCGTGGTTGGCATACCCAGCGCCTGCACACGCCACAAAATCGCCCTCAGAAAACTCCTCGACATCACTGCCGACCGCGATAACTTCGCCACTACACGAGTATCCAAGCGGTTGCGCCTCTTCGAGTCGGGCCATCACCGCCTTGTAGGTCGAAACCAGCCCGTCGTTCCGTGCCTTATTGAGAACCTTTTTTGCGAGATCAGGCCGTTCTTTTGCCTTGCCGAGGTAGCTTTTCTGCCCAAGTTCAATCATCGACTTCTCGGTGCCGGCACTCACACACGAATAGTGATTCTGTACCAAGACGCTCCCAGCATCTACCTGCGGGCGGGGAACATCTGCGATCCGCACATCACCGGTCTTGAAATCCTGAATAACTTGTTTCATAGTAAAGAGTGTCTGATGGTGGGGGTACGTCGTGGATAACGAACCGATGGCTGGTAGGATGAGTGTTACGACTGACGTTTTCGTATCCGATTCCGAGAAGGTGCGATCTGCTGTTTTTCGCTGTCAGAAGAACCGGTTGCCTTGCTCAACAAACTGCCTGACATCATCACGCTCGGGCATCGAGTAGTACGATCCATCGTCCGACATGGGAGTTGAGTTCACAGCTCCGGCATGAATATCTTCAAGAGCAGCGACAAGGAGTTTGGAACCATTCTCAGCAACCCGCCGATTTAGTGTATGGAGGGTGTCATCATTATGAATATCGAGTGGCTCCTGGCGAAGAATCGCTCCGCCATCTAGTTCTTCAGTCATATAATGGACCGTAATGCCAGTCTGGGCTTCATTGTGCAGGAGCGTCCAGAAACTCGGTGAGACGCCCTTGTATTCGGGGAGTAGTGATGAGTGGATATTGATCGCACATTTGGATGGGATATCTAGTAGTTGACTGTCGAACTTCTGAGTCGCTGCGACTGAGACAAGCACATCCGGCGATAAGGACTCAGCGTATGCCACGTACTCGTCGGTATTCACATCTTCCGTGTGACGGTACTCGAGGTCGTGACGCTGGGCAAGCGTCCGAGGTGAGTACGGACTTCCGCGTCCAGTTATCCTGTTTACCGTATCTAAAAGCCGGTATTTTCCATAAAACCAGACGTGTTGGGCGAACACCGATGGACCGAATCGGGTGAAGAAGTCCCAGAGAAATACTGGCATACTCTTCGTGCCTAACGTCGGCGGTACCGTTGTGAGACTGACGATGCGAATGTGGTCAGCATCGAGTATCCCGTGTAGGAACTTCGGGATGTAGTACTGCTCTCGAACGGTCACGAGAAGGACATCAAGGGGTTCGTCCGTTTGGTCACTCATCGTATTCGTCCGTGACTCGTTCGTAGAGCTCCGTCAGTTCGCCGAATCGATAGCCGTTCGTCTGGAGACTGTCGAGCAGTCGGTCAAGCATGGGGAATCCATCGTGTTTGTGGCGTGAATATACTACTTTGTACCGGCTGGGGAGTGCCGAGAACGCATCGGGTACCACTAAATCATGCATGTGCATATCGAAGATGATGGGCGAAGGTGGGTACTGTCTGACGAGCCAGTCGTAGCCTCGACCGAGAAATTTCAGATACGAGATCGAGACGGGAACCCGAATCAGATCGGAGTGCACAGTAAATGGGAGTTCGACGACACCGGAATCACGATGGCGGAACGGCTCTCGGCCCCGGCGTGCATTATTGAACCGCCCGGGGCGCCACGAGGGGAATAGTGTCGAACTAAATGAGACACCGTGTCGAGCCAACACGTCGTAGTCAGACGCGTACGCATCGCCATCAGGGAACCGATATCCGATGTGTTTTGTCTCGAACTCTGACTGGATACGCGCAACACTTTCACGCACCTCATATTCCACATCCGCCTCAGCCCGGGTTGGATGGGTATGTGAGTGGGCGTGAAAACTTACTGGGACATCAGCCTCCGCAAGTGTTTGAATGGCTGTCGGCGCTTCCTCTAACACTTCTGTTTGAACGAAACAAGTCAGAGGGGCCGAATAGCGTTCAAGCACGTCGACGAGCTGTCCCGTCTCCCGAGCTGCTTCATACGTATTAGACGTAAGCGCTGTGCCATAGTCACATTCCAGATCTAAAGTCAGATATATTGCCCGCTCGTCGGGCCAAGGAAGTGAGTTAGTATCGGTTGACTCCATTTGAGGGGTATTTCCTGAACGAGTTGTTTAAGTACTTGGTTGTTGACCGTTCTTCGATACTAGTCGATCGAAGTTGTAGTGTTGATCTTCCATGGAGACAACGAAGCCGTCAGTCCGAGATTTAACAGCAATGTCAGGATCCCTCCCCGCAGTTATAATAAAGCCAGTACACTCCGCTGTCTGGTCGTATCGACAGCGGAGCACGGGTCGCTCGACTCGGTCGCCGAACCGTGGGAAGTAGGGGGAGGTCGTTCTCGTAACTGTCTCCGTCCCCAGCGGACGAATCACTCCACTTGCCGCGGCGTCGGTTCGTTGGAACCTGTATTCGCTGCCGTCCGAGTGCAGGTCTATCTCGGGATGGAAATGGAGGTACGATGTGAGAGTCTCAGTGGGCGCCCCATCAAACTCGTCGACGACGATCCACCACCCGTGTCCACTCAGGATATCACGTTGATGTCGGTACGCTGACCGCAAATATTTCCGGCGTTCGTACCAGCCCGCAAAGTGGTCGTGGCCGTCGTCACGAGAAATACGTGACTGTGGGGTACAACGACGACCCATTAGATACTGCCCCCCGATGGGGATGGGTTCGTACTCGCCAACTTGGACGGTATTGTGTGCTTGGACACCCCGGACGTATGTCCGAGTCGTGTCAGGGACGTAATCGTAGGCACCGGTGTCAGTCAAAATTCGTGCCCCGTTAATCCACAGCATGATGCTAAGCATATCGTTGTGGGAATGGCCTGGGAGATGTGACGGCCCAACCGGACCGCCATCGACGAGCACTCGATTCTCGCCGTTCCCCAGCCAATGATAACCACTGGTGTCTAAGGACTGCTGACGTCGGCCGGTGGACTCTGTGGCAACACCAACCTTCTCAGCGTATCTAAGACAGTCTGTAAGCGGGAGGAATTCGTCGAATACAGCATCGTTTAGCAGCGGAATCCGCTCATCGGGAGGTGTGAGCGACCGCAAGAATCGGGTCGCATTAACAGCAGTTTGCTTGATTGATTCAGGCGGATCGTCACCTGTAGCTGACAGCAGGTCAACCGCGGTCAGATACCGCTGTAGAACAAGTATGTGGTACATCGGGCTTCGCTCGAAGTGACCACCGTCAGCCAAAAACTGATCTACAGCACACTTCTCAAGAATCGAAATTCCTTTTTTACGCCACCTGCGGCCGTACTCTCTGAAGAGCGACCCAGCCATCAGGAGGGCGGCACCGTTTTCGATTAAATGATTACCGCCGACATCGTACTCAACGTGGTTTTCAAGGAAGAGAGCGTTCTTGAACGCAATCTGTGGGACCTGATCAGCGAACGTGGTCAGAGAATCTTGTAGCCACGCATACAGTCGACAGAGGCGGAGCACTCTAAGCGAGACAGCGTGTGGAGTCCAATCCCGTCGGAGATACTGCGCCCCACCGATCGCGATATTATCATCCCAACTCTGCAAGAGCTGGCGGATGGCGTGAAGTATCTCCTCCGGACAATCCTCAACTGTGTACCCACACACGAGCCAGTTGACAGGCTCAAGCGCATGGAGGTGCAGTCGCCACAACGGTGGGAACGATGCGATTGTATCGTGATCCCAATCAAACGATGCGGTCTTGCCAATCTCAAATGACTGGCCAAGCATGGACAGCGTACCGTTACTTAGTTCGGACAGCTTCTGTTGGTATGTTGTCCGAAGATCACTACACAGGCTCGCTCGCAGGACCTCCAAGTTTTGTGTTACCACGACTGAATCGGGCTGAGTATTTCGTGGGATTTTCCTCTCGTACCAGTCATCGATATCGACAGGTAGGTTCGGTACGATGGCATGTCGGAGTTTTCGATCCACCATCCCGGTTATTTGCCGGGGGTGGAGGTTTATGCCGGTATGATAGAACAGCGAGAGTTCCTTGGGATTCGTCCACCGGTCGAACATCGTTATGCCGGTGGCCGTTCCGTCCGACTGGGCCCCTCAGTAATAAGTGTGGAGAGCCGGTCGCTAAACTCTAACGCGATGGCTTGTCTGTCGTAATGATCGACCACATGGCTTCGCCCATTTGTACCAAGTTCTCGTCGCCTCTCCTGGTCGCTCAACAGCGCGTCGATGTGTGCCGCGATGGCTTCAGGGTCATCTTCTGCGACGACACCTGCGTTTGACTCGTTAACGAGCTGTTCGATTGCGCCCTCTCCGACTGCTATTACCGGTAATGCACAGGCCATATACTCATAGAGTTTAGTTGGGACGGCGTATCGCAGTGATTCGTCCGTTTTAATCGGGGCAATACCAATCGTCGCTTGTGATAGCATCTCCGGGACTTGCTCTCGTGAGACGAAGCCTGTGAATTCAACACGGTCTTCAACCTCGAGTTCCGCGGCCCGCACCTCCAATTTTTCTCTTAAGTCACCATCACCAACGATTCGAAACGTAAGCGATGAATCCCCAATGTGGCAGATTGCTTCAACGCAACTTTCCAGTGCCTGACAGTGGCCGATCGTCCCAGTGTAGATCATTACTGGGTCCGTGATCGCCGTCTCATCTCGTGGTTCGAATGACTCGACATCGACACCATTGGGAACCACGGTATACGGCGTTTCAGTACCATACTCTTGTCGAAGTATGTCGGCGGTCTCCTCCGTAGTGACGGTTATGAGTGATGCGATTTGGAGTTCGTACGAGCGATACGCTTTACTGAGCCGTTCAGCGAGTCCGCCTTCCGAGATGAAGCCAAGGTTCACTGAGAGGTCGATCCACACGTCTCTGATATCGACAACCCACGGGATATCCAGTAGCGTCGCGAACGGTAGCGCCACGAATCCTGTGAACAGGGGCGGAGAGGTAGTCATGATTGCATCTTGGTCGTTAATATGGAACACCGACCACAGGAACGCGTGGATCGCGAATGTCACATAGTACGCAATCCGACTCATGACTGAAGGATCCGGATCGGTTGGTTGCCACGCCCACAGACGATGTACCTCAACCCCGTCAATGTCCTCGCGGTGATGGGGCTGCCACGTGAAGTCATACTCCCCATGTGGATAGCACTTCGCGGGCGCAACGACCGTCACGTCCCACTCGTCAGTCATGAACCGGGTCAAGTCGTGTATCCGTGAAGCGTTGCCACCCTTTTCAGGCGGAAACGCCTGCGAGATGACTAGCAGAGAGTTTTTGTGACTCATATAGTAGTTCCCGCTCTTGAGCGTCGTTCCTGTTGCAAGTCGTCGTCATTCATATTTGAATCACATCGAGTCCGGCCTGTTTCCACGCATGCCGATCGACGATCGCCTTCGTATCCACAACGAGGTCGCCTGCCATCCGCTCTGCGAGGCGCTCAGCGTCTATTTCCGTGTATGCGTCGTGATCGGTGGTTATTACAACCGCATCGACAGCTTGGGTCGCATTATCGAGAGACTGGAGATCAAGCGTCTGATCCTCAACGTGGGGGTCGTTTAGCCTCACCGTGACGGTCGGATCGCCACCATCCGGCGACACCGACCTTGGGACCTCGGCTGCTGTGTCCTGTAACTGTCGGGCAATAGCCAACCCAGGACTATTGCGGACGTCGTCCACATTGCCCTTATATGCGACACCCAGTATGGCGACTTGTTTACCGGCGAGCCCATCAAGGTTTGATTCGACGAGCTCAATCACGTAGTCAGTCATACTATCGTTCACACTTCGAGCTGTTGAAATGAGGTCGAGCTCATCGGAGTTCTGGCCAAGAAACCACGGATCGATAGGCAAACAGTGGCCACCGACACCGGGCCCGGGCTGGTGAAGTTCTACTCTAGGGTGCTCATTGGCCAGTTGAATTGCTTCACGTGAGTCGATGTCATAGTCGTGGGCGACGCGGGCGAGTTCGTTTGCTAACGCGATATTTGTGTCCCGATATGTATTTTGAATGAGTTTGACGAATTCGGCCGTCGTTGCATCAGTCGTCGTGTGGATATCACCCTCAACAAAAGAGTCGTACAGCCTGACCGCAGCCTCCGTTGAGACGCCATTAACGCCGCCAATAATTCGATCGTTCTCACGGAGTTCAGTGATAATATTTCCGGGAAGTACCGTTTCCGGACAGTGAATCAGTGCGAAGTCCTCTCCAGCTTCAAGACCGGACTGTTCAAGCACAGGCTGAAGTGTCTGTACTGTTGTGCCCGGTGGGACTGTCGACTCCAAAAGGACCGAGTCGCCAGGACGTAAGTGCTGTTGGATAGTTTCACCAGCTGCCTCAATATAGCTCAGATCAGCTGTTTTTGTCTCGTGATCGAACGGCGTCGGGACCGCGATGATGTGGTATTTTGACGGCCGTACTTCATCGGTCACCCGGAGATTCTCTGAATTTAATGCTTCAGTGACAAATGCACGCAATCCAGGTTCGTCTACCGTGATGCGTCCTTCCTGCAGATCTTCGACGAGGTCCTCATCAACGTCATAACCAACCACGGAGTGCCCGTAGTTTGCCAACATTGCCGCGGTTGGCAGACCAACGTAGCCCAAACCATGAACACATACTGAGCTCATATGTGTGCTTGTGTTTCCTTACCGAGTATTTCAAGGATTTGTTCTGCTGCACTACCGTTTCCGAACGGATTTGCCCACTCGTGCTGTGTCGTCAGCATCTGTTCGGAACTAGCTGCGATCATATCAGACTCGGTACCCGCAAGTCGATTCGCGCCCACTTCCAGCGTTTCCGGCCGTTCTGTGTTATCTCGAAGTGTGACACAGGGCACTCCAAGAATACACGCTTCTTCTTGCACGCCACCAGAATCAGTCAATATCAATTCGGCGTTTGCTTCTAACTGGAGAAAGTCAAGATAATCCTGTGGATCGACGATACGAATCTCATCAGGGACTACGAGATCGAATTCATCGAGCCGGTCTTGGGCCCGCGGATGGATCGGATAGATCACCTCCAAATTGTGGGTTGCAGCGACCCGACGGACCCCCTTAAGAAGGTTCTCGAATCGTTCAGAATCATCAACATTCTCAGCGCGATGGGCAGTCAACAGGCCATACGGAGTGGTCTGTAACGCCAAGTCCTCAAGAATGGTACTCTTCTCGCGGGCAAGGTCTCGATGCTGCTTGACTGCATCGACGATCGTATTCCCAGTCACGTAGATCCGATCGTCGTCGATTCCTTCATCCCGGAGATACTCTTGAGAGTGCTCGGTCGGTGCGAACAAGTAGTCGCCGACATGGTCCGCCACTACACGATTGGTCTCTTCGGGCATATCGCGGTCGAAGCTTCGCAGCCCGGCTTCAATATGACCCACAGGAATGTCGAGTTTACATAGCGCGAGCGCGCCGGCCAAGACGCTGTTAGTATCCCCCTGAACGAGTACGACAGCGGGCTCATCCTCCAAAATTACCTCTTCAATCCCAGCTAACATTGCTGCAGTTTGCTGGCCGTGACGGCCCGATCCCACCTCGAGATTATAATCCGGCGTTGGAAGCTCAAGTTGGTCGAAGAACACTGCATCGAGCTCATCCGAATAATGTTGCCCGGTATGTAGAATCGAATACGGGATATCCCGGCGGTCACAACACCGGATCACCGGTGCTAGTTTGATAATTTCAGGGCGCGTACCAAGGACGAACGTGGTTTCGGGGTCCACCATTGTACTACTCATTAAGATGTGTGTTGAGTGAATGCAGGATGATCGCGGTAAAGCATGCGAAAATGCCGGCGAGCGTGAAGAACGTTGAAGAGACTGCCAGTCCCATGGGGAATATTCCTGTCTGGATATAGTTGTGGAACGTCCAGTAACCGAAGCCAAGTCCGATAAACGAACTGATGAATCCGGGGACACCGAGCGAGGTGACGGGTCGCTCATGCTCGATGGTCTGCAGTAGATTCATCACCAGTGTAATACCGTGGGAGACTGGATTCTGGCTGCTCGCGTTCTCTACCTCGTAATCAATCGTAGTACCGAACTCCTCGAGGTTGTAGTCCTGGTGGTGTGCGTGGTGGAGGATATCCGTGCTCGCACTCATGCCATTCCCGATAGTTTGGTCTTCGCTGAGGCTTTCGATGGCGCGGCGGTTATAGGTCCGGAAACCGCTTTGGGTATCGCGGACCCAGGATTTCGGGCGGATAACACCCATGGTGAGGTTGGTGAGCGTGTTGACGACCTCGATACCGAATCGCCGATAAATCGGAAGGTCTGTGTTAGACCCGTCGGCGAATCGGCTCCCAATGACGATATCGGCACTGTTCTCCTTTTGAATATTGACAGCCTGCGGAATATCGTCGGGGTCGTGTTGGCCGTCGCCGTCCAAGATAACTAGGTGATCAGCATTCCGTTCTGCTGCTTCCCGGAAAGCGGTGTTCAGAGCCCCGCCATAACCCTTGTTCTCGTCGTGTTCGATGACCGTCGCACCGGCAGCGTGTGCCTCGGCTGCGGTCTCGTCGGTACTCGCGTCATCAACCACGATCACGTGATCTGCATGTCGACGGGCGCCTCGAACGACGTCCGCAATCGTTTTGGCTTCGTTATATGCAGGAATCGCGACGAGTACCGTCGGTTCGAGCGTATTCTTTTCAGTAACCGCGTCGACGAGGAAGGACTCGCCATCGAAGGCTTCAACGCTGCGTTCGACCGCAATGGGGGTGGTGCTATCGGTCGGGACGATGATACCCGGGGCATTATTCGCGTCGGCGTACGTTGCGAGGTGGTCTCGAAGCTCTTCGCGCGTCGGATTGTCGACGGGCGGTTCGAAGACCGTCGCTCCGAGTGCTTGGGCAGTCCGTCGGATCACCGGATCTGCGTCGGGCGAGGTGACGAGGAACGTATCGGCGCCGTAATCCGACGTGCGACGTAGGTTTTCGATGACGCCGAGGTCAGTCCGCGCGATGAAACCGAACGCTGGCTGGTCGTCGTCCAGATCAACCTCCCCAGTGGAGGACTTCGTCTGGAGCTTGCCCCCATCGGTCTGCCGTTCGTGTTCGGTGTTTTGAACCATTGTGTCAACTTTCTTTGATCCGTCGTGATCCACGTTTAGTCGGCACCCAAGTCGGTGATATCTGGTGACGACCGAACCTGACCCTGGGACCAATACCCCTCGGGAAAGAAGTCGTTGCTCTCAATCGTCCGGGTCACAGGTGCGTTACAGCTGGTACGAACAAGTCGATCGACGTCCGTTCCGGTGGAGCCGGTGGCTGCGTCGGTCAATAAAAAATCCCACGCATGCTGTGGGTAACTCCTCATTACGAACTCCGTTAGTGACTACCTACTAAAATGTGTTCTTGTATTCAAATATATTCTACAAGTATCTATTTCGATATCTCGCTTGGTGTGGCGGTTGAATAGTGAAGCGTACACGTTCCGCAGTCAGTAGTTCTATCAGGCGAGCACCAGTAACGTGGCGGTCATCGACCTACAGAATAGTAGTCGGCGGAAGTCGAATTCGTTACTTGTGGCAATTCGCTCAAAAGATGAGAAAGAGATCTCGTCTTTCCGGGTCTGACAGGGCCTTTATCTCGTGAGTAGCCGGTCTCGATGACTGGCCTGTGGTCCGAAACTGGGATACCATACACAATACCGAACCGACCTTCCGATTTTTCCATCACTCCCCGATGACGGACGCCCCACACTCCACACAGACGTACTCGTCGTCGATCGTCTCCGTCGCCGGCGCGTGGCAGTCGATACACTTCACTCGCGAGCTCCGTGCCGGACGAGGGTATCGTCCCATTACCCTCATAAGATCACACTGAAATAATAAATCACTGGTCGATCCGAACACCCATCCGTCCCCGGGCGAACGACGAGGTATGTGGCCGTGGGGACACCTCGCCGTCGCGTACCTGTGTTTCCTTCTCGTGACGCGGTACACGAACCGAGTCCGGCAGTCCCCGATGGCGCTCGTCGCCCTTGCGACCGGAAGTCAATTCCCCGATCTCGTCGACAAGCCGCTCGCGTGGTCGGTCGCCGTGCTCCCCTCGGGGCGCTCGCTTGCGCACTCGCTCATTACCATCGTCCTCGTCCTCGCCATACTCGACCGAGTAGCGGCTCGCTACGACCGGCGTGCCCTCGTCGCCGCGTTCGGCATCGGATGGGTGTCACACGCGGTCTCCGATCTCGGACCGCGGGTCATCGTCGGCCTCCTACGTGGGGATGCGAGTCAACTTCGATGGACGACGTACCTACTATGGCCCATCCTCGACTCCCCTCCGTATCCGAACGACAGTTCGTTCCTGGCGCACTTCATGAACTTCCGTATCGGCCCGTACGTGAGCGCCCAGTTCGCGCTGTTCGCGCTCGCCATCATACTCTGGTTGTACACGGGTGCGCCGGGCGCACGCCGCGCGCATCACTGGATCGGGCGTGCGATGAAACGGACGTGATGACCACACTGACAGATCGGGCGAAATATCTGATGACGAATACGGCACGACCGCAATAACGGGCTTGTCCTAGTCAAGTACTCTGGGTATCCTCGATCCGGCTGCCGCACGACTTGCAGAAGTCGGACTGCCACGGGACCGTCCGAACCACGGGCTGCTCCGCGTCACAGCGGGGGCAGTATTCGGTGGGAGGATCCCCAGTCACATCAGTTCGGCAACTCGTCCGGATCATCAATAGTGTTTCCACGAAAGGGGAGCGCCAGTAACGGGCGACCCGAAGCCGAACCACGACGAGGCTGTTCGATACCGAAGAAATCGATGCCACCGCTGGACAGGCGGGCGCGGCCGGACTCGCGCGAACGTTCACAAGATCGTTAGTGCTCACCGGCTGGAATAACACGTTCACGGTGAACACGTTAACAGAATAATAACGCGTCCTAACGGCGACCTCGGCGAGGTCCGCAGGAACTCACGGGCGATCAGGGGCCAGACCTCGCCGTCGGAACCCGTCTGTCCACGGTCTCCTGATCGTGTTGCAGCTCGTGACTGTGTGTTCCAAAAATACTTTCAGGATACATAAGCCGTGTCTGCCTAATGGCCACACGTTCGGCGGTCGGTGTACTAGTCATAACGATACTGGTGGTGGCAGCACCGATAACGACGGTTGCAACGGCCGGGACGATCGGAGTCGAGAGACAGACGGAGTCGGTCGCGACGGACACCGGAGTCGACCGTTCGGTCGAACCGACCGGCGATGAGGGCTCGACAGCGAACGCGGCATACGTCGATATCGCCCCGAGTCAGCTCCCCGGGTCCGGGACGCCCGAGGATCCGTACATCATCACGAACGCCTCGGAGCTTCAAGCGATCGCGGACGACCGCGATGCGACGTACCGACTGGGAAGCGATATCGACGCCTCGGAAACTGCGACCTGGAACGGCGGGAAAGGGTTCGACCCGATCGGCCGGTACGACGCGTCGGTGAACCCCTCGGATGAGTTCACCGGCACGCTGGACGGGGCGAACCACACGATCTCGAATCTGTATATCAACCGAACGTCGGTCACGGGCGTCGGGCTGTTCGCAGTCACCAACCAGTCGGTGGTGAAGAACCTCCACCTAGCGGACGTGACCGTCACCGGCAGGAACAACGTCGGCGCAGTTAGCGGGAGCGCGTTCGGGGGGACAGTGGCGAACGTGACGGTCACAGGTACCGTCAGCGGCGACCGGTTCGTCGGCGGGGTCGTCGGCCAGAATCAGGGAACGATCCGGCACGTGTACAGCGAGGCGACCGTCACCGCCTCCGATTACGCGGCGGGGATCGCGGCCACCAATCTCTGGTCGAGCGGGCTGATCGACGGCGCCGTCGCCGTCGGTCGCGTGCAGTCGCCCGAAACCGCCGGCGGCGTGGTTGCGTCCCAGAACAACAAAGCGACGATCGGCGACGCCTACTGGGACGTGAACGCGACCGGGCAGCCGACCTCCGCGGGCTCCGCGGTCGGACTCACGACCGTGGAGATGACCGGCGAATCCGCGACCGAGACGATGTCCGGATTGGACTTCCAGGACAGTTGGCGGACACGTCCGGGCGACTATCCGCTGCTCGCGTTCTGGGCGGACGACACGCCGTCCGATGGCGAGGACGGCTCGGCACGGGTCGACGTCGACCCGGCGGACCTCCCGGGCTCGGGAACCGCCGATGACCCGTACGAGCTTTCGAACGCCTCCGAACTGCAGGCGATGGCTGACGCCCCCGGAGCCACCTACGAACTCACGGCCGACATCGACGCCTCGGCGACCGCATCGTGGAACAATGGGGCCGGGTTCGCGCCCGTCGGAAACGCGAGCACTCCGTTCACCGGGCAGCTGCTCGGGAACGGACACGCCGTTCACGGGTTGACGGTGAACCGTTCGTCGACGGACAACGTCGGGCTCTTCGGCTTCACCGACGGCGCGACCGTCACCGATCTCCGGCTCGTGAACGTCAGTATCCGCGGCGGGAGCAACACGGGAGCGATCGCCGGCTACAGTCGAGCAACGACGTTCACGAACGACACGAGTACCGGTACCGTCTCGGGTGGCCTCTCGACCGGCGGACTCGTCGGCTATCTCGAGGAGGGAAGCGTCGTCACCAACTCGACCGCGGAGGGCTCGGTCTCCGGGAGCTACGACGTCGGCGGTGTCGTCGGAAGCCTTCGAGAGAGCACCGTTCGGACCTCGTTCGCGACGAGCGAGGTGTCGGGTGAACAGTACCTCGGCGGACTCGTCGGAAACGCCGGGCTGAGCAGCCGCATCGAGCGCACCTACGCGCTCGGTACCGTCGAGGGTGACGGAAACCTCGGCGGCCTCGTCGGCTTCGTCGACGACAGCAACGTTTCGAACTCGTACGCGGCGGCAACCGTCAGGGGGAACTACTCGGTCGGCGGCCTGCTCGGCGCGAACAGGGGTGGCCTGGTGACCGACTCCTACTGGGACACCGACGCCAGCGGCGCGGCCGATTCCGCCGGCGGGACCGGACTCACGACCGCGGAAATGACCGGCGGGGCCGCTCGGAGTAACATGAGCGGGCTCGCGTTCGGCGACGTCTGGCAGGCCCGCCCGGGCGGCTACCCGACGCTCACGCCGGAAGGGACCGAGACACCGTCGCAGCCAGGGAACACGATCTCGCAGTGTCAGGTGATCAATGAGTCGGGGACCTACTACCTCGGGTCGAACATCACGACGGACTTCTCGGACCAGTGTATTCAGGTCGCCGCCAGCGACGTCGTGTTCGACGGCCAGGGGCACACCATCGACGGCGTCTCCGTCGACAACACGGACAAGGCCGTGTTCATCGGCGGGTACAACGTCGACGTCTCGAACGTGACGGTCCGGAACGTCCGGGCGACGAACACCGACTACGGGATCAGGGTCGTCCGCGCGTCGAACGTCACCGTCGAGGGGGTCACCACGTTCGGGACCGAGGACAACGGCGTCTATGTCCAGGGGTCCTCGGACGTGGAACTCACGGACGTCGCGGTCAGGGAAACGAGTAACGGATTCTCCATCCTCTCGAGTTCGGACGTGACCGTCCGTGCAGCGACGGTCGCGCTCGTCGACACGGGCGTGAAGGGATACGGCGACACGGAGTCCCTGCGCGTCGTCGACTCGAAGATCGTGCGAGTGACGACGGGCATCAGCCTCTCGCCGTATGCGTACGGGAACGCCCCAAGCGGGACGACCATCGAGGACACGGTCATCCGCGATGTCGAGGTCGGTCTATCGCTCGACTCGCGTGGAGATACGACACCGGCGAACGATACGGTCGTTCGGACCTCGGAAATCACGAACGTCGGCGAGTGGACGGTGTACACGGAAAACGACGGTCGTGTCTCGCTTGACAGCGTCCTCGTATTTAGCGAGCCGATCGTGGTTTTCAATGAAACGGATGTGCAGCGGACGGACAGTGACATTCCCCCGACACGAGTTCTTACGGGAACGACTCAGTCCGTGGCATTCCGGGTGTGGAATCCCGAGGGGGTAGCTGACCCGCCGTTGCCCGGGCCGTTCACACCGATCGTCGAAACGAACAACACGACTGGTCCGGGGACGCTCGCGCTCACCGTCGGTGATCTCTCCGAGAACACGACCATCGCGAACGAGTCGCTCCGACTGTACTCCCTCGAACCCGACTCGTGGGAGCCGTATCCCGGTGACGTGACCCGAGACGGCCGCACGCTCAACGCGACGGTCACGAACGAGACGACCGTCGCCGTGCTCGCCGAATCCGTCGATGGCGGCGATGGCGGAGGCGGGGGCGGTGCTCCCTCGGACGCCCTGATCGCGCCGTTCGCCGAGACAACTGCGCTGAACGACAGCCAGACGGCCGGGCTGCCAGCCGGCGTGATCCGCGCCGAGGAGCCGTACGCGGGGAACGTCTCGGTAGAGTTGCTGCGGGCGTCGGCGACGAACTACTCGCTGGCGATCACGGCGCCCGACAGCGCCGAGAACGTGACCTTCTACATCCAGGAACAGGCGGTCACGGCCTCACAGAACGTGACGGACCTTGTGATGTATCTCGACGGGGAGCGCCAGCGGTTCGTCGTCAACGAATCGGCGGGCCCGGGCAACAGCCCGTGGATCGCGTTCAACGTCCCGCACTTCTCCACGCGGACGGTCACGTTCACCGGAGAATCGGAGCCGCTGGTCGTCGACGACGACGGCACCGCGAACTACACGAGCATCCAGAACGCCGTCGACAACGCCAGCGCGGGCGATACGGTTCGGGTGGAGCCGGGCACGTACACCGAGCAGGTGGTTGTCGACAAGAACATCACGCTCGTCGCACCAGACGGGGCGACGATCGACGGACCCGAATCCGACACCTTCGGGACGGCCGGCATCCAGATCGCGCCTGACAGCGTCGCCGGGCCGGTCTCGCCCGAGATCCGTGGGTTCACGATCGACGGGTTCGACACCGGCGTGTTCGCCGGCGGCTCCGGCGACGGCGACCTCGTCGGCGACTACGGCGACGTGGCGAGCGGCGACTGGGTGCTCCGGAACGTCACGGTCACCGACTCCGGCGCCGAAGGGATCGCCGTCGGCGACGCCGTCGGCGACTGGCGCATCGCCGACAGCGAGGTCCACAACACCACCTACGAGGGGATCAACGCCGACGGCGCGACCGGCACGTGGGTCATCGAGGACTCCGTCGTCGCCGACACCGGACGCGACGGCATCCGGACCGTCAACGCGAACGGGCCGTGGACGGTCCGGAACGTCACCGTCCGGAGCGCCTCCGGCGAGGGGATCGATGCCGGGTTCACCACCTCCGACTGGGTCGTCCGTGACGTGACGCTCGCGAACAACGATGTCGGGATCAGCGCGGCCGCGACCAGCGGCAACTGGACCGTTACGGACAGCCGGATCCGGAACAACACCGGCGACGGGATCAGCCTCTCGCTGGGCGACGAGGGTGTCGACCCCGTCTCCGGCAACTGGACCGTGAGCGAGAGCGTCATCGCAAACAACGGCGCCGCGGGGCTCGACGCCCGGAACGTCGCCTCGGCCGGCAACGCCACCCGGAACTGGTGGGGCGCCTCGGACGGCCCGAGCGGGGCATTCGGCGGCTCCGGCGACGAAGTCGTCGGCGACGCCGCCAACGTCACCGTGCGACCGTACTACGTCGACGCGGAACTGACCACGCTCTCGTCCGCGTCGACGGCGGCCACGGTGCGCGTCGCGTCCGGAAGCGCCGCTGTCGACGGGGCCGTGACGGTCCCGGTCGTGCTCTCGAACGCCTCGGCGGGACTCAGCGGGTACAACATCACCGTGACGGTGGCCAACGGGTCCGTGGCGACGATCGTGAACGCCTCCGTCGACGGGGACTTCGCCCTCAACGACACCGCCGTCGCGGCCGACGGCACCGAGGCCACGCTGACGGCTGCCGACCTCGACGAACGGGTTCAGTCGGGCGCGACCGACGTCACGCTCGCGACGGTAACGCTCCGGGGGACGGCACCGGGAACGACGACCGTCTCGGTGACGGTGAACCAGATCGACGACGACGAGGGTACCAGCGTCCCGACCACCGTCGAGACCGGCGCGGTCACGGTCCGGGAACTCCCGGCGGTCGGGACCAACCCCGCACCGACGGACCCGGACGGCGACGGGCGATTCGAGGACCTCAACGGCAACGGCCGCGTCGACTTCGACGACGTCGTCGTGCTGTTCAGGAACCTCGCGAACCCCGCGGTGACGGACAACGTCGACGCCTACGACTTCAACGATAACGGCCGGATCGACTACAACGACATCGTCACGCTGTTCGGCGAACTCTGAGCGTCGGTCCTCCTCCTGTATCGGGGGGACTCCCCGGTGTATCTCTCTCCGTGGTACACGACGGGCAATATCACGAACGCCGCCCCCCGACGGTAGGCGTGGGAGTAGGGCAAGAACGACTCGGTACGTGTCGACCACGGCGTCCAGGTGGCAGATCTAGCTGTCAGCAGATGGACAGTGACACCGGTGAATTCGAATCGCGTGCCACCGGCCTCGCTCTCGGTCACGGAGATATCCCACCCGTGTGCGTCGGCGATCTCGTGGACGATGTGGAGGCCGAATCCGGTCCCATCGTCCGTGGTCGAGTATCCGGTCTCGAACACCTCCTCACGCTCCTCCGCCGGGATCCCGGGCCCGTCATCGGCAACGTACAGCCCCTCAGACAAGTCACCGACGGTCACAGTCACGTCCGTACCGCCGTGTTCGACGGCATTGCGCAACAGATTTTCGAGCAACTGCCGGAGCCGGCGTTGGTCCGCGTGGATCGCCTGTTCGCTCTCGACGACGAGCGTTGCGTCGGCTGTCTCGATGTTTCGCCAGCACTCCCGCGTCGAGTTCGCGAGATCGACGGCATCGACGTCATCTACACGACTCCCCTCCCGGGCGACCGTGAGTAGGTCGTCGATCAGCGTGATACACCGGTCGATTGCGTTCGATGCGGCATCGAGATGCTCGCTGTCACACTCATCCCGGGCCAGTTCCACCCGGCCCTCCGCGACGTTCAGCGGGTTGCGCAGGTCGTGGGAGACGACCCTGGCAAACTCGTCCAGACGCTCGTTCTGGTGCTGGAGTCGTTGCTCACGCGCTCTGTGGTCTGTGACGTCTCTGATGATGCCGGCGGTGCCCTTCCGTTCAGATCTCTCTCGCTCGTCGAACAGTTTGCCTCGGATCTCGCAGGGGATTCGTTCGCCGGTCGCCGTTTTCAGTTCGGTTTCGAGCGTCCCCAACTGCCTGTTGCCAGCCGTCAACTACCCCACCCTAAGCGCCTTCGGCGCTTTGAGGGTGGGGCTTGTCCATGAACTCGGCCTCGAACCCATCCGGGTAGGCGGTGAATCCGCCACTCGGCGTCACCGTTCCAGACTTGAGGGCAAGCTGACTGTTGCCCGTCCGCCGAGACGACTGTTGGCCCCGACGGACGTACCGCATCCCGATGTTCTTCGCCGCGTTGTAGTCCGCGTTCGCTTCCGACTCGCACTTCTGACACCGGAAATCGGTGCGAGTCGGTCGGTTCTCGTCTGCCGTGAAGCCACACTCGGCACACCGCTGTGACGTGTACGCCGACCCGACTTGCTTCACTGAGACGCCGACCGCTTCGGCTTTGTATTCTACCTGCTCGTACAGGGTTCGGAACGCCCACTTATGCCCCCACGACGCCCCGGTTCGGTCGCGGATGTGGGTTAGGTCCTCAAACGCAATCACGTCGCACTCGTACCGGAGTGCTTCGTCTACGATGGCGTTCGACGCCCGGTGGAGTACGTCACGGACGTAACGAAGTTCCCGACCACTTGATTGTTCGAGCGTCCGGTGGGCACTTCGCGTGCCGGTCTGTTGGAGCCCTGTACGGACGTTCTCGAACTCGCGGAGGTCGTGGGTTAGCTCCCGCCCGCTGAAGAAGGAGGCGGTGCTGGTGACGGCGAGGTGTTCGATACCGAGGTCGACCCCGAGGACCGTTCCGTCCTCGGCGGTGTTTCGCTCGGTGTCGGTCTTGGGTCGGCGGAAGCCAATGTGCAAGAAGTAGTCGCCGTCACGGGCGGTGAGTGTGCTTTCCGTGACGCTCCACGTGTCCGAGTCGAGGTACTGCCGTTGGTAGCCATCGTCGGCGTCGGGGAGGGCAAGCGGACACCGGACGCGACTCTCCGTCGTGGAGAGCGACACCGTATCGTCATCGAACAGCGTCATGGTTCGAGTGTCGTACAGTACCGTCGGAGCGGTGAAGGTTGGTTTGCTGACCTGCTTGCCGTTCGAGCGGCGTTCGAGACAGCCGGTGATGGCTTATGCGGCTTGGTGGGTGGCGAGAATCGCGTGCTGACTCCCGAGGTCGGTTTCCTCGCGCACGGTGTCGTAGGCGAGGGGTTGTACGTCGCTCTTGGCGTTACACTTCCCCCACGCCATATCCGTGGCGAGTTGGCAACCACGCTTCCACTCGGAGATAGTATCTTCGAGGAGGTTGCGTTGCTCGTCCGTAACTTCAAGACGAGTGATTGCCGTCCGACGCACGTAGTCGTCTGCCACAGTTTCAATGTAGGCGTGTGATTATTTATAGGGTAGTGTTGTCCCTATGCGAACGCGCTCCTCCCTTCCCTACTCACTCCCTCCGGTCGCTCCTTGAGGAAGGGGACTCTGCGCTACCGCTTCAGTTGAAAATGGTGGCGTCTCGCTGTTCTGTCGAGAATTGTCTGGGAGGTTCGTTCAGCCACGTTCACAACCGTGTTACACCCTAACATATTTGATCCGGGAACTAATTGAGGTGAACATGGCTGCTGACAATCACGTTTCCGAACGGAAATGATTCGGAACTCTCCGGTTCCGGTCGTCGTGACCGTCGTTCTCCTGGTTCTGGCTCCGATCGGCGGTGTCGCCACTCCGGCGGCTTGGGGGCCGACGGATATCGACACCACACGGACGGATGCGGGCGGGACAGCGTCGAGTGAAGCCGTGTCAGTGGAGGAGTCGGCCGGATCCGGACAGTCTGTCGCGACGGCGGCCGTGAACGCAACCGCGACGACGCTGGTGGTCGACGGCGAGGCCGACGGCGACGACCAGTATGCTACGATCCAGGCGGCCGTCGACAACGCCAGCGACGGCGAGACGGTCGAGGTCCGTCCGGGTACGTACCCGGGAGGCATCGACCTCAGGTCGAACATCTCGCTCGTCGCACCGAACGGTGCGACGCTCGACGTGTCGAGCGAGCGGGACGCACTCACGATCTCGAGTCTGGGATCGGTCACGGTCGCTGGGTTCTCCGTTTCGGGGGCGAACGCTGCCGTCAGCGTGAACTCGGAGACTGGTGATATCGTGCTTCGGGATCTCCGGATCCGAAATGTATCGAGCGGGATCGGTGCGTGGGCCCAGGAGGCGGACGTTACAGTTCGAAACGTCACGATCCGACGAAGCGGCGACGCGATCTACGCACGAGATACCAGCGGTACGTGGGTCATCACCGGGTCGAGGATCGCGAACAACTCCCGCCGGGGTATCCACGGTGGCTACTCGAACGGCGACTGGACTATCCGCGACAGTGTCATCCGGAACAACTCGAAGGGGATCATCGCCAGAAGCGCGAGTGGCGACTGGTCGGTCAATCGAAACGTTATCGACAGAAACAGGGACGCGGAACCGGTCGGGAGCGGAATCGACGCCGCGGATGCACGGTTGACGGTGAACGCGACGCGAAACTGGTGGGGGAACGCCAGCGGACCGACGGACCGGCAGTGTGGCGGGAACGTGAACTGCTCGAACTGGTTGAAGAATCCCCCGAGTGTGACCGACTCCTCAGAAACCGTCGTCGACGGCGAGGCCGACGGTGACGACGAGTACGCCACGATTCAGGCGGCTGTCGACAACGCCAGCGACGGCGAGACGGTCGTCGTTCGCAACGGGACGTATCAGGCGGCGGTCAGCGTCTCGAAGGACGTAACGATCGTCGCGCCGAACGGCGCCACGCTCAACGGGTCGACCGATGCCTTCACGATCGGCTACTCTGCGGAACCGACCATCGCTGGGTTCACGATTGTCGGGTACAGCGAGGGGATCGCCGCCCAGCGGACCGTGGGCGCTTGGACCGTCCGAAACCTGACCGTTCGGAACACGAACATCGCGATCGCTGCGCGCGAGTCGAAAGGAAACTGGAGCGCGGTCGACGTGACCGTCAACCGGAGCGGGACCGGGGTCGACGCCGTCAGGTCCGAGGGGACGTGGACCGTTCGCGATTCGACGTTCCGGAACCTGGAATGGTGGGCGGTCGGCGCGGACGAATCGGCGGGCAACTGGCGCGTCCTCCACAACACGATCGTCGACAACTACCTTGGGGTGCTCGCGCGGGACACGACCGGCCGCTGGCAGGTCCACTACAACACGATCACGGGCAACGGTGGGTCCTATTCCGGGGGAACGGGCGTTCTCGCGGACGGCGCGGCGACCCGCGGCAACGCTACGCTGAACTGGTGGGGACAGTCTTCCGGCGCGACGGACGGTCAGTGTTCCGGGAACGTCACCTGCGCGAACCCGTTGACGAGTCCGCCCGAGGAAACCACGACCCTGATCGTTGACGGCCAGGCCGACGGCGACGACGAGTACGCCACGATCCAGACGGCTATCGATAACGCCAGCGACGGCGACCGGGTCGTCGTCCGAAACGGAACGTACCCGGAGTCGGTGCGTGTCGACCGAAACGTGTCGGTCATCGCGCCCAACGGCGCCACGCTCGACGGCGCGTCGCTTGACGACTACTTCACCGTCGGCATACTCCTCCCGGCTGGTTCGGCGGTCGAGCCAACGATCGCGGGTTTCACGATCACCGGGTTCACAGCCGGGATCGACGCGAGGCGGACGAGCGGCGCGTGGCACGTCAGAAACGTCACGGTTCGAAACAGCGGGCAGTACGCCGTCTACGCGATGGGGACCACCGGCGCGTGGCGACTAACCGATGTACACCTCCGCGGGAGCGGGAGCGCCGAGTGGGGCGTCCTCGCACAGGACTCCGGCGGCTCGTGGGCGATCACGGGTGGCTCGATCACCGGATACACTGTCGGGATCGACGTCGCCGATATCGGAACGACGGCGAACTGGAGCGTTCATCGGGCCACGATCACCGACAACGCCGAACACGGGATCGACGCCGAGGACGCCAGTTCGATAGGGGACGCGACGGACAACTGGTGGGGCCAGTCGTCGGGACCGACCGAGAGCCAGTGCGTCGGGAACGTCACCTGCACGCCGGCGCTCGACTCGCCGCCCGGCGAATCCGACGCGGGCGGAGGTGAGGGGTCGGACGACAGTCCGCGGGCCGATATCGACCCGCGGATCGTCACGAACGCGCGGGCGAGCGACATCGAGGCCGAGGAGGCGCTCCTGCTTCAGGGCGTCGCGGCGATCCCCGCCGGTGTCACCGTGGCGAACCGCTCGTGGCGCTTCGGCGACGGCGAGACCGCGACCGGACGTCGGGTCACCCACCGGTACGATTCGGGCGGGACCTTCACCGTCACCTACAGCGTGACGACGGAGGCAGGGGAGACCTATACGGCGAGCAAGGCCGTCACGATCCAGTCGGCGTCGCAGTCCTTCCGGATCACATCGATCACACCTGTGGTCCGCGGAACCGAGGTGCAGGCGCTCACGCTCGTCGAGGGGACGGAGTTTCCCCTCCGGTACACGGTGTTGCTCACGCAACCCGAGAACGCGAGCCGAGTCGAATTCACGCTTGGCAACATTACGCATACCGACACGGACGGCAGCGACGGCTGGACGTTCCCGGTAGACCCGACGCAGTTGAACCGCGACCGGACGCTCCGGGTCCGCGCCGTCAACGAGCGCGGACCGAACGCGACGCGATCGCGGCGCGTGCGTGTGCTGGAGACGCCCGAGTGGTTCGAGGCGTTCCAGCTGCAGAACGTCGCCACCAGCGAGGGCAAGTTCGTCTACAAACGGGTCATCCCGGGCGGCGGGCGCTCCTCGACGCTCCCCATCCCTGATAGGACCTCCAGCGGCGCCTCGATCCCGATCGCCGGCAAGGCCCAATCGAGCACGGTCAAAGTCGTCATGATTGTCACGGTCGACTTCGCCACCGCCCAGGGAACCGCCACCCTCGGCGGGAAGATCACGTACAAACTCGTCGCCCTCAAGGCGAACGGGAAAGTCAGCGGCACCGCGGTGGTCGATCTCGCTGCGGGGGACATCGAGCGGGCGTATCTCAACGCCTCTGCGAGCGCGAAGGCGAAGTACCCGCCGCCGCCGACCGGGATCCCGAGCCCGCCGGTCGGACCCGTCCCGCCGGGCGTCGTGAGCATCTATCCGATCTTCTCGGCGGGCGTCAACACCTCCGCGGTGTTCGACGAACGCGACGAGATCGGTCCCGACGAACGTGTCGCCTTCGAGTTCAGGAAGGGCAAGCTGACCGCGGAGGTGGGCGCCAAACAAGAGATCGGCAAGCGCTGGAAGTCGGTGCGGCTCGTCCTCGGCATGTCGGAGTCGGTCCGTGCGACCACCCCGCTGCCGGGGTTCGACACCATCGACGGTCGGATCAGTGCGGAGATCTACGCGAAGGCGATCGCCTACATGATCAAACTCGAGGTGTCGATCCCCCCTGGAGACCGGAAGTTCTCGTTCAAGTTCTCCACGCCTCGCCTCCCCGACGAGGGGCGGGGCGTCGACGATATCGGGTGGGGGTCGACAGCCGAGCGGTCCGGGTGGACTGCCCGCTCCGTCACCGGAGACCGACCGCCGAAGCCGGGCGAGACTGAGACTGACGGACCGTTCCGGACGGCGTCCTCCGAGGCTGCCGCCCCGAGTGTCGCCTCCGTCGGCGCCGTCACGAACGATACGGTCACGGACGAGTCCCCGACGGTGACCCGTAGCGACGGCGGCGTGACCGTGCTCTGGAGTCGGCAGTCCCGCGAGAAGTCTGCGCTGAACGGCCGAGACGTGTTCCTCAGCCGGGCGAACGGGTCGAGCGACGCGCCGGCCACGTCGTTCTCCGAGCCGGTCGCACTGACGGACGACCGCGTCAGCGACGTCTCGCCCGCGGTCGCGACGACCGCCGGCAACGACTCGCTCGCGGCGTTTCTGACCTTCGACCGGCGGTTCTCCCGCGACAACGTCTCCTCGCCGGCCGACCTCTATCGGCACGGCGAGATCCGCGTCGCGACGAACGCGGGCGGGAACTGGAGCGCCCCGACCCAGTTGACCGACGACGACGCCTTCGACTACCGTCCGACGGTCGCCGCGGCCGACGGCGAGTGGGTCGTCGCCTGGGTCAGCGACGCGGACGCGAACCTCTCCACGCGAACGGACCAGCGCGTCAAGTACGTTCGGTACGACTCCGATGGGACCGTCGGCCCGGTCCGGACGATCGCGGACGCCCGAGCGGTCACAGTCACCTCGACTCCGGCCGGCGTTATCAGGCTCGCGTACCTCGCGATGGGGAACGCCTCGCACAACGGCTCCGTCGTCATCCGTTCGATCAACCCCGGGACGGGCGCGACGGAGACGGTCGCCACGCACGAAGTGCGCCGGTTCGGCGGCCTCGCCGTCGCCGGCGAGACCACGGGCTGGATCGACCTCGGCGCGGACGGTGGACACCTCTACACCGCCTCGAACGGGTCCGTGTCGTCGCTCCCGCTCCCCGCCGACGTGGGCGTCCCACAAGCGGTCCATCTGACCGGACGCGCTGACGGGAGCGTCCTGGCGCACGTCCGTGCGCACGCGGGGACGGCTGGGCCGGCCAGGGTGTTCTACACCGCCCGAGTCGACGGCGAGTGGCTCCCCGTTCGCACGTACGCCAACGGCACTGCGAGCAACCTCACGTTCTGGCAGGGCGACTCCGTACCGGTCGACGGCGGGTTCCTGTCGGCGTTCGCCGGCAAGGACCTGCGAAGTGATCAGCGTCACGATATTTATGTCTTCGAGCAGCGGTTCCAGCCCGACATCGCGGTCAATGCGACCGTCGCGGACGCGAACGTCTCCGTGGGGGAGGCGGTCACGCTGAACTATACGGTACGCAATCTCGGGGGTGCCGCCGCCCGGGACGTCACGGTCGCGGTGCGGAACGGAAGCGAGACCGTGGCGACGCGGACGATCGCGACGCTGGAGCCCGGCGAGACGCGGAGGGCCTCAGTCACGACCACCCTCGGACCGGACGGGACGGTCGCGGTCGTCGCCGACCCGGACAACCGGGTGAGCGAACACGACGAGCGGAACAACAGCGACGCGGTCCGGCTCGCGCTGCCCGACCTCGCGGTACGGTCGGTCTCGGCGTCGACCGCCAACGGAAAGGTCGAAGTCACGGTCACGGTGGCGAATCCGACGGCAGTCACCGCCCCGGCGACGACCCTTCAGATCGCGTCGGGACCAAACGCAAGCGAGCGCTCGAGTGTCGGCCCGCTCGCGCCCGGCGCGAGACGAAACGTGACCGTCGTCCTCCCGCGGGACGCCCTCTCGCCGGACCAGCCCGTTCGTGTCGCTGTCGACCCCGACGCGGCGGTTTCCGAGCGCTCCACGCGAAACAACGTACTGACGGCGACGTTCCCGATCCCGGAGGTCGGTATCTCGCCGGGGCGGGTCAACTACGCGCGGGATCCCGAGACGGGCGCGCTCACCGCGTCGGTCCTCGTCTCGAACCGGGGACTCCTTCCGGCCGAGGCGACTGTCACCGTCGTCGCCGAACGGAACGGCAGCACCGAGGTTGTCGCGAGTCGCGGGGTGACTGTTCCCGGTGCCGATGCGACCGATCGCCGGGGGCGGGCCCGCGTCCTGCTCCCGCTCGGGAACGACTCCGCCGTCGTGGCGAACGACACGGTCGAGGTCTCCGTCTCCGCGCCGCACGACGCGGTCGCCGGCAACAACGTCGTCAGCGACCGGGTCGTCTCCGGCGGGACGCTGCTGGCGCCGCGCGGCTCGGTTGCGGTCTCGACCGACGGGGGATCGTCGGGGAACGTCACGGTCGAGCTGACCCGCGTCGACGACCTCGACGGGACGGTGACGGCGATCCGGTGGACGGTGAACGGGAGTGTGACCGCGCGGAACCAGTCGTCCGTTCGCGTCTCGCTGCCGGAGCAGGGTCGGACCCGTGTGGCCGTCGTGCTCGTCGACGACGACGGCCTGCTCACCCGGATCGAGCGACCGATCGGCCGGGCGCCGAACGTCTCCGCGATCGACTCCGACACCGCCGCGCCGACCGATCCCGACCTGGACGGCCGGCTCGAAGACGTCAACGGGAACGGCCGGGTGGAGTTCGACGACGTGGTTGAGCTGCTGGAGAACCTGAACGACCCGGCTGTGACCGAGCATCCCGCGGCGTTCGATTTCAACGGGAACGGGCGACTCGACTACGACGACGTGGTTACGCTGTTCCGCGACGTGTGAACTGTCTGTCGAACGACCGGGCAGTCAGCCTCCGGGGGACAGGTCGCCTTTGCCGGCAGATCGAGCGCGTACGACCGACACCGCGGGAACCGCAACCGGGGCGATAAAAAATTGCTTGTCCGGGGCAACGGATTGCACCGGAGCGAGGCCGCCGGGAAGAGCGCTCCCGGAGCGGCTCAGAGTTGTTCGAACAGCGTGACCACGTCGTCGAAGTCGACGCGGCCGTTCCCGTTGAAGTCGTAGGCGGCCGGGTATTCCGAGACGTCGGGGTCGTCGAACCGCTGGAACATCACGACCACGTCGTTGAAGTCGACGCGGCCGTTGCCGTTGAGGTCCTCGAACCGTCCGTCGCCGTCGGGATCAGTCGGGCGGGCATCGTCGACGACAGCCGGCGGAGCGCCGACCGTTACTGTCCCGGCGCGAACCGTCGGCGTGATGACGCTCCCGTCGTCAGCGTCCATCTGGTTCACCTGGACCGAGACGGCCGTCTCGCCGCGTGCGTCCCCGCGGAGTTCCACCGTCGCGATGGTAGCATTCTCCGCGCCGGGTTCGACCACGCGATCCGTATCGGCCGCCTTGATCGTCACCGTGGTTCCGTCGGGTCCGACCGAGACGTTCTCCAGGTCGAAGCCGGCCGCCGCACTGGCGTTCGTGACCGTCGCAACGCTGGAGTTCGCGACCGTGACTGTGACGTTGTAGCCGGCGAGCCCGTCGGGTGCCGACGAGAGTGTCAGGTCAACGGACGTGGTCCCGTTCGGCGGAACCGTAGCCGAGCCTGCGCGCAGCGTCGGTTCGAGCGTGGTCTCATTCAACACGACCGTGAGGTTGCGCTCGCCGGTGACGGTGAGGTTCCGGGTGTATGTCCGGTTCTCGAACCGGGTTGCGTTCGCGGGGGGCGCGACCTCGACACTCACGTTCCCGCTCAACTCGATCCCGGGCGGTGTAGTGAAGTTCTCACCCTCTTGATCACCGAAGTGGAGTTGTCCCTCAGCGTCGCTCGGTATTTCACCGATCCCGCCGTTGGCACCGTCAGGCGAGATATGTGACACGTCGATGGTCGCATTCTGGACCGGATTCCCGCTCTCGTCAACGACGGTGACGTTCACGACGTGTCCGTCGGGGAGCGAGACGTTCCCCAGGTGGACATCGCCGTCGGTGGTGTTCACTCGGGCGATAGAGTAGAGGTCGACGACGCCGTCACGCGGGGCGATCTCCGAGGAGTTACTTTCGGGAACCCAGAACTCGCCCTGATAGAACGTCACATCCACGCGATCGGAATTCGGCGTCATCAACTCGAACCGACCGTCGCTGTCCGTCGCGTCGGTTTCGAGACCGCCGGCGAACGTGACAACGGCGTCGTTCGCGTTCGTCGAGTTGTCCGGATAGACGACACGTCCGCTCACGGTCGTCTGTTCCTCAAGCGTGACGGTGAGGTTGTGCTCGCCGGTGACCGTGAGGTTCCGGGTGTAGGTGCGGTCCTCGAATCGGGTGGCGTTCTCGGGGGGCGTGACCTCGATACTGACGTTCCCGCTCAGTTCGATGCCGGGCGGCGGACTGGGACGATCAGGGTTCCACGCACTGAACTGGAGCATTCCGTCGGCGTTCGTGGGGAGCGCGCTGAGACCGGCGTCGGCGCCACCTTCCTCCGGAGCGGGCGTGATCGCACCCTGATAGTGACTCACACTGACCGTCGCGTTCGGGACGGGAGCGCCGCTCTCGTCGACGACCGTCACGTTCACCACATGGCCTTCGGGGAGCGTCCGGTTACCGACATTGACGTCACCGTCGGTCGTGTTCACCTGCGTCAGTGCGTACATGTCGATGACGCCGTCGCGTGGGGCGACGGGCTTACTCTCGTTCAAGTTGACCCAGTACTCCCCTTGGTAGAACTGCAGGTCGACGTCCGAGGCACGCGGCGTCTCGATCGCGAAGCTTCCGTCGGCGTCAGTTCCGACGACTTCGAGGTATGCGTCGCCGGTTTCGCTGCCGAACGTGACGACCGCGTCGTCCGCGTTCGTCGAGTTGTCGGGGTAGACGACCCGACCGGTCACTGTGGCCGGTCGCTCCAGCACGACGGTGACGTTCCGTCGGGAGTCGACGTCGAACTCCTCGACCGTCTCTATGTACGGGCCGACCGAGGGCACGTGGATCCGCAGCGTCCCGTTTGCCTCGATGCCGGGCGATCTTGCACCCTGGAGGACGACCTCGCCGTCGCCGTTCGTGTATCCCGGATGGTGGCCGGTGACGTCGCCGTTGACCGGGACGACATCGACCTCGACGTCGGTAACGGGAACGCCGCTCGCGTTCACAACGGTGACGTTCACGAGGTGTCCGGGCGGCACTGTCTGGGTCCCGGTGTCGACTCCGGTCTCGCCGACTTGGATACGCTGGAACGCGTACAGGTCGGCTCGGCCGTCCTTCGGGAACGCCGGCGTCGCGTCGTCGAAGTCCGTCTGCTTGTACGCGAGGTCGTACCCGTCGTTCGGCCCTACCAGGAACGAGTAGGTGCCGTTCGCGGTAGTCTGTCCCGAAGCGCCGTCCTCGCCGAACGCGTCCACGGTCACGTCAGAGGCGTTCGTCCCGTCCGCGTACCGTACCCGTCCAGTCACCGGAACCCCCTCGGTGAGTACGATACGGACGGTGCGGTCTTCGGTGAGTTCGATCCGGGTGAAGTTCTCCGTATATCGATCCGTTCCGGGGACGTATATCGTGACCTCCCCCGCCAACTCGGCCGTGACGGTCCCGTTCGCGCCCGTTCGAGTCCGCCCGAACACGGACGCGTCGTTCCGGACGTGTCCGAGGTCCACACGCTGATCAGCGAGCCGGTGACCGGACTCGTTCTCGACGATGACGGTCAGGGTATGCGGGTCGGGAAGCTGGACCGTCCCGAAGTCGCCGTCGGTTCCGTTCACGACTCCCAGGGCGTACAGGTCGGGGATGCCGTCCTGCTCGAACGTCGGTTCGAAGGCGTCGACGCCGGCCACCTGCTGGAACCCGACCTCGTAGGTGCCGCTCTCTGCGACAGCGAGCGTGACGTTCCCGTCGGCGTCCGTCCAGTCGCTGTCCCCGAGTCGTGTTTCGGTCGTCGGGTACGCGAAAACCCGCTCTTCGGCGACAGCGGTCCCGTTCGGACCGACGATCCGAGCGGAGAGGTTTGCGGACCGCTCTAGCGTCACGGTGACCGACCGGTTGGATTCGACATCGAGGCGGACCTCCGACTCCGCGTACGGACCCCCGGAGGGCTCGACGTCGATACGGACGGTGCCGTTGACCTCGACGCCGGTCGCCGCGGCGCCATCGAGCAGGAGACTCCCGTTCGCGGTCGTGACCCCGTGGGCATACGCCTCCGCCTCGGGGCCGACCGTCTCGACGTATACGTCGACACCGTCGACGGGAGCACCGCTTTCGTTCACGACGGTGACGTTCAGTAGATGTCCGCGCGGGAGCGTGAACGTCCCCAGACTCTCGTTGGCTGTGTCGGTCCGGAACGCCGTCAGCGGATGGACGTCCGGAACGCCGTCCTTCGGGTATTGGACGGCCCCGTCGTCGTAGTTGCGCTGTCTGAAGAACAGCTCGTAGGTGCCGTTCTGACTCACCTGACCGGTGAAGGAACCGTCGCTCGCGGTCCGCTCGCCGAATCCAGTGAGACCTTCCTCGTCCGGGTCGGCTCCGACCTCCCAATCGGCCGCTGCGGCGCCGTCAGCGGTCTCTACGCGACCCGAGACCGAGACCACCCGTTCGAGTTGGACGGTCACGTTCCGGCTCGATGAGACGTCGATCTCACGGAAGCGTTCACCCAAGCGTGTCCCGTCGGGTGCTTCGACGTGGACGCGGACGGTCCCGTTCGCCTCGATTCCGACGTCGTCGGCACCGGAGGGAACGAACATGCCGTTCGCGTCCGTCTCGCCCCCGATGCCGGCACCCGTGTCGCCGGCGATGTGCGCGACGTGGACGTCGGCACCCGAGACGGGCGACCCGTCGGGACCGATGACGGTCACGTTCACGTCGTGACCGTAGGGGAGTGTGTAATCGTGTGTGACGTTCGACCCGCCGACCGCCCGCTCGCCGTACGCGTACACGCCCGGCACGCCGTCGTCGGGGAAGTCCGGCCTGTCGGGCAGGTCCTCCTGGGTGAGATCGACGCGGTATGTCCGGTTGGCCGCGACGGCCGTCCCGTAGGCGCCGGCCGAATCAGTGAGCGCCGTGTTGTGGCTCCCCTCGGTGTCGTAAAACACGCGCACGTTCTCGGCTCCAGCACCTGTCGAGTCAGTGACGGTGCCGTTGACAGTGACAGCCGGGTTGAGAACGACCTCCACGGTCTCATCGGCCGTCACGGTCACGTCGGTATCGTTCCGCGCGAGATCGGCCCCGGCCGGCGGCTCGACCGCGATATGGAGATCGCCGTTCACTTCGAGCGTCGTCTCGCCGGAGCCGTCGGTGATGCGGTCGGTCCCGAAGTCGGCTCCGTTACGCTCCTGATAGACGTGTACCGTCGCGTTCGCGACTGCTGTCCCGTCGGGTCTGACCGTCCGGATCGTGAGGTTGTGCCCTCGCGGAAGCTGTTCTGTCCCGAGCGACGTGTCGCCGGATACCGAAACCGACCCGATCGGATAGAAGTCGGGAACTCCATCTGCCGGAGCCGTATCGCGGTCTTCACCCTGGAAATACACCCACTGGTAGGTCGCATCGTTCGCGACCGTGAGCGTGAAGTTTCCGTGCGAGTCGGTGACGTTCCGATCACCGCCGGCCTCGCGCTGGAGCGCGACGCCGTCGTTGGACAGTCCGTCGCCGGTGGCGTCGACGACCCGGCCGGTCACGTCGGCCGTCTCTTCGACAGTCACCGTGTAGTTCCGGTCGGCAGAGACGGTGATCGTCGAGAAGTTCTTCCCGTAGCCGTCGGGTCCGCGAACCTCGACCCGAACCTCGC
The DNA here is from genome assembly GCF_051195075.1 of Halobaculum sp. EA56. Classification (NCBI taxonomy): domain Archaea; kingdom Methanobacteriati; phylum Methanobacteriota; class Halobacteria; order Halobacteriales; family Haloferacaceae; genus Halobaculum; species Halobaculum sp. EA56. The sequence continues at coordinate 10,875 of NZ_JBNTJX010000013.1, read as the reverse complement.
CGGTTACGGAAGTGTGAGGAGAAAGCCCCGCCCTTCAGGGCGGGGATGAATCCGACAAACGACGACACATTCCACCGACGATAGCACTGCCTGATATTCCAATAGATATTTAAATAGATGCGCTAAATTACAAATGTAATGGTCACGGTGACTGTCACCGCGAAGTTCCACACCCCATCCCTCTCACGGCGCAAAGAGTGGCAACGCGCCTCTCGCCTCTACCGTGACACCAAGCAATTCTGTATCGACGGATGGGAAAACGGCGACTTCGACAAATCCGTGACCACAGCCAGCATTGACAACGACCTCTACTCTGCTATCCAGAACCAAGCCATTCGAGAGGCCAAATCCGACCACAGCACGGACGGAGAGGTTCGCTACCGAGAGAGTCAACCGTTCGCCGTCAACAACCAGAATTGGGAACTCGACACGACCGAGAATGGCACGGTCGTCGTTGGCTTTCCGTGCGTCTCCCAATGGTGGTACACTCCTATCGAAGTGTACGACGACATTGCCGACCCCGTAGACCAATTGGTCGAAGGTGACGCCGACAAGACTCGCCTACAGGTCTACCGTCGCGGAGACGACTGGTACTGTACGTTCAACGTCGAATACGACACCGACACGTCGGGTGAAACGCCCATCGGCGTCGATATTGGTGAACGACATATCCTCGCTGCGACGGCCTACGGTGAGGGTGAGTCGATGCTGGTGTCTGGTGGTGAGGCGAAGTACGTTCGGCGCAAATATCGTTCCCTACGCGATTCGCTATCGGAAGCGGGTGCGCTTCGCGCACGTAACCGCGTGGGTGACAAAGAACGACGGCGAATCAAAGACCTGAATCACAAACTCTCCCGTCGTCTCATCACGTTCGCGGAACAATTCGAGAACCCTGTCATTCGGATGGAAGACCTCGAAGGCATCCGCGAGAACAGTTCGTGGTCAGGCGTTCACTCGTGGCATTTCCACCAACTCCAACAGTTCATCACGTACAAAGCCGAGCGCGCTGGTATTCGCGTCGAGACGGTCGATGCGTACCGTACGAGTCAGGAGTGTTCGGCGTGTGGTTCGATCGGGATCCGTGATGGCGACCACTTCTCGTGTCCGGAGTGTGACCGTGGACGCCACGCCGACCTGAACGCTTCGGAAAATATCGCACAACGAGAGGGTGAACCATGCACGGCGTAGCAGTTCGGCTGACGCGAACCGTGCTACCTCGCTGGTTGAATAGCCAGTCGTCGTTGACGCCCGCTGTATGCGGGGAGGAAGGCCCCATTGACAGGGCTACACGCGCTGGAACGCACGTCCTTGGTCACAACTGGACGGCGACCGTTGACGGCCCACGCGAAAGCGTCCTTGAGGCCCGAGGAAACGCGCAACCTGAATATCCCCTTCGGGGAATCCTCGCGCTTTAGCGCGGGGAGGATGTCAACTCGATGCCGCGGACATCGTTCGCGTCGAGGACGGCGTATCCGTCGCCGTCAGTGCTCGCCTCGATGGGCGCCCGGGCCCCGTTCCGAACGTGATAGAACCGCACATGGGCGTTCGATACCGGTGTGCCGCTCTCGTCCAGTACCTGAACGTGTAATAGGGACGCGTTCGGCACCTGTATCGCTCCCACGTCCTCGCCGGCGCTCGTGTTCACCTCGCCGAGCGCGAACACGTCCGGCCGGCCGTCACGCGGGAAGTTATTCCGCCGTACGCTTCGACGCGTTGTATTGTGGTACCAGACGTCGTAGACAGCGTCCTCGCTCGTGTTCAGCGCGAACGCACCGCTGGCGTTCGTCCTCGTCGTGACGAAGTCGCCGTCGGTGCCCGCGAGCACCTTCCATCCGCTCGCGGCCGATCCGTCCGCGTACGTCACCTCGCCGGTGACACTCGATGCAGCGTCCGTTGTCGATGTCTCTGCACCCCCGACCGCGCCGCCCGGTATCACTGAGACGACGACGAGTACCGCAACGATCGTCGCCCATCCCTGCTCTCACATGGTATGAAACCACATGACATGCCCCTAATTTATATGTTGTTTTGTTAGCATCATACGCAGAGTTGAAACTAGTCGATCAGGATCGGTCGATCACGGGCTGGCGGAGCGAGCCGCCGGCGTACCGACACCTCGACACCTGATCAGGCTACCTGACCAACGACTCACGAGTGCGCGCCGAGGTCTGTCGGGGACGCCATCCGCTGGTCGGGAGCGGTGACGTTGACCCAGAGGTGAAGCTCGCGATAGGCGTTTTCTGTGGTCGGTGTCGCGGGCGGGTCTCCCTTGTACAGGAAGTATGTGAGCCGGAGGTCCGTTCCGGTCATCCGCGGCGCCACCGTGTGGGGGCGGTGCCACGTCTCGTTGTCCGCGAGTCGGACCGACCACTCCCGAAGTCTGGTGGACTCGAGGACCGTCGTCGAGTTGTTTCGTATCTCCACCCGCTGGATCGCGACCACCGCCGTGTAGTTTACCGGCTTGTGTTCGTGATTCGAGATGCCGAGCACAAGAGACCGAGGCTCACCCCGCGTGAACTCGGTCGGGTAGTCGTCTGCGACCAGCTCGCCGTCCTCACCCTCGGTCAGGATGTAGAACTCCGTGAACGACTCCCCCTGCTTGGGGACGGCGACTGCGTATCCCACGCTTGACACCGCGATGATCACGCTGATCGCGAGTAGCACGTTCAATGCCGCATCGGTGCGCGTGTCAGGCTCGAACAGTTCCGTGCGGGCGTCCGCGAGCCACTGGCGGTACGGAACCCGGAACCGTTCCTCAGTCGGGAGTGCCCACCGGCGTTGTGCCGCGACCGCGGTTAACGCGATCGTAAACCCGCTGACGCAGACGACGATCGGTGTTAGCCGGATCCCGAACGGTGTGAAATTCAACACCAGCCCAATGAGCGGAACGACCGCGATGCTGGTACCGAACGACAGCGCGACCCGTTCGATCCCGTCGATCCCGGAGCGGTCGCCGTCAGCGACCGCTTCGTCGGTATCGACGTCGGGTCCGTCGGCCTCCGCGTCAGCCGGTCGCTCGCCGGCTTCGGGAAACAGCGCGGCGATCAACGCGTAGCCGGGGACGAACAACACGAACGGGAGTCCGACGATCACGCGGAGGGGCGTCTCGTTAACGACCGGTGTAAACACGCTAACGATCGTTAACGCGACCGCAAAGACGATCGCGGCGAGGTCCACGGGCAGGCGACGCAGCGGGCGCGGGAGCAGGCGCCACCACCCGAAGTCGGTACCCATACTCTACCACCGGCATCGCCGCCAAAAAGCGGGTCGGTCTCGTCGGGCCGGAAGCGACCGAGAATTCCTCCGACGGATCACCATCCACCGGGAGCGGCCTGACTGGGGTTATGTATACAGTGCGATGCTGGAGACGACCCGCACTTACTGGATGTCGACGTGTCCCGACTCGTCGACGTGAACGACCGTATCGACGAGATGCCGGATCGTCGCGACGGTTTCCGTGTCGTGTGCGTTCGGGTCGAGGTGGTAGTGTATGTCCCCGCCGGTCGCCCGCGTGAACTCGTTCGCGACCTGAACGAACTGGACCACTTGTTCGAGCTCCGCGTACTGGAGCAACGCGGTGAGCGAGTCGACACACACGTGCAGCCGGTCTCCCTCGTTCGTATGGGTCCGCTCCAGGTCGGTCAACGCGACGCCGAGCCGAGAGATACTGCCGGGGTCGGTGACGGTCCGCACGACGACGGACAGGTCGTCGGGGACGCGGTCGGCCGGGTCGCGGACCCGCTCGATCCCGCCACGGACCTGCACGAAGATCGCCCCCTCCGGAAGGACGTGGCCGTACCGACGGAATTCCGAGAGCTGATCGCTCACCGACCGACGAAACGAGAGCCGTGCGTACCACGCTTCCTCGCCCTCGTCGACGAGGAGCGATCGACACACACACCGCTCGCCGCGATCGAGCACCGGCGCACACACTAGGACCGCTGTCGCCCTGTTGCGGACCTCGGCGATGGGACTCGAAAGCTCGCCTGGAGGGGGGAGTTCCATCATGCCATCATTCACATCAGCACACAAATGATTTCCGGATTGAATGATTATCGAAGATACAACTCATCGGGAAAAGGCGTGTTGTTAACCTCCAGTTGACAACGGTGCGAGCGAGACTTCTGTTGAGATTGACACTCTCTCCACCCTGAGGCTGGGGATTCTCGACTGCGGTTAGAAACCGCCTACTGAAAGTATTTAATATATTATATTTCACAACCAGATCACTTCAAGAGCGACCGTGCGTTCTCGAGTGCAGCCCGTGCGTCTTCCGAGGCGATATCGACCGGACTGAACGCCGCTCGCTCGTAGACGTCGGTGAGGTCGTCGAGTGTATCCGCCGCGGACTCGGGGAGTCCACCCGAGCGGCACCCGCGGGCGAACTCCCGATGGGTGGCGGCGGCGGGGACCTCGAACCGATCCTCGAGCTCGTCTCTGATAGTCGCGAACGCAAGTTCGACGGCGACCGATGGGTCGTTCTCGAGATGGCGCTCGGCGTCGGCCAACGGTGACTCCTCCGCCGTCGGGTCGTCGTCGGACGAGGCCTCGGAGACGGGCTCCTCGGTCGATGCGGCTGTGGAGTCGGTCGACGCGCCCCCGTTTCGAAGGAGGACGACGGCGGCGCCGAGACTCGCGACGGTGAGCAACCCGAGACCGACCAGGAGCACCGCCGGTGAAACGCCGAGGACCATTCCCGGGAGTCCGACGACACCGGTTGGGCCGGTTCCACCTATGCTCCCTTCGGATGCTTCCGCGTTACCGTTCGACCCCGGTCCGTCCGAACCGGTCCCGGCTGCAAACGAGAGCGTCGACTCCGCCGTCGCCGACTCTAGATTGGTCCCTGTGCCGTCGAACACGGCGGCGACAGTCACCGTCGAGGCGGCGGGGACCGACGCACGGTCGAGCGTCGCGGCGAATCGTCCGGCCTCATCGGTCTCGACGGTCGCGACGATACTCCCGTTCACCCGAAGCTCGACCGACTGCTCGGGGACGGCAACGCCCTCGACCGTTTCGAGGCGACCGGAGACCCGTCCCGCTCCGGACCCTGTCGACGACGTGTTCACCCGCAGGCGCGTCGGCGTGGACACGACTGTTGTCGACCCGGAGACCGGCGGACTCGTCACCGCTCGCTCGGACAGCGCGAGAGCCGCGGTGAGCGAGCGTGATCCCGGGAGAACGCTCGCAGGGAGGCTTGTCACCACAGTGTAACCGCCCGACGCGTTCGTCCGAACGGTCCCGAGCACGACATCACCGAGGACGACCCGAACCGGGACGCCCGCGACCGGGACGCCTTCGGCCGCGATACGGCCGCTGACGGTCACGGTATCGCCGTAGGCGACCGTATCCGGCCCGGAGAGCGTCGTCCGGGCGGTCACCTGTTGAATGTCGACCGGAACCGACGCGTTGCTTCCGAGGTACACCGTACCGTTCGCCGGCTCATAGCTGACGGCGAGCCGGTCGCGGTCGATCGGAGTCCGTGTCGGCCGATACTGCGTCGTGAACACGCCCGAGGCGTTCGTGTCGACCCTCGTCGTCGTCCCGTCGATCGACACCGTCAGTTGCCGGTTCGCCAACGGCGTTCCGTTCTCGGTCACGATCTGCCCCGACAGGATCGCGGGGTCCAGAAACGACACCGAGCGGTTTGAGATCGACAGCGACAGCCGTGTCCGCGTGAATCGCATCCGCGTGATCGTGGCCGCATCCGCGGTGATGTTGCGCGTAGTCGCTTCGATGATCGCTTCCTCCTCCGACAGATCCACCCCGGTTCGGTTTTCGAGCGCGTTGTACGAGGCGACGAGTTCGGAGCCGGACTCGTTGACGCGCTGGGCTGTCCGGGCTAGTTCCCGTGCGAGTTCGCGTGCACGCGTCTCGTTGCCCTCCTCGACGGCCTCCTGATACTCCGCTTTAGTTTCGCGATACGACTGCGTCCGGTTGATGTACCGACGTTGCCGCTCTTGCGTCCGGCTGAGCGTCCGTGTCGTCGCGCTTTCCTCCGTGTCGCCCGCGACATCGACGTACTTCCCGAGATCCTCGCGGTACTGCTCGCCCACCAGCGTTCGGGCCCGTTCGTACTCGCCCTGGCTCAGGTTGACCGTGCTCCCTTGCAACTGGCGGGCCATCGAGGCGATCAGATACGACCGGACCCGCTGTGTGTCCCCCGCCTCGTCGACCGTTTCCGGGTCCTCGTGTTGCGTCGTCGAATTGTTCTGCTGTGCCTGCGCGCTATCCTGCTCTAGAACTGTCTCCCCCTCAATCTCGGAGCCGAGCGAACGGTCGCGACCGTCCGCGAGTCCGACGCCGCTGGCGGCCCCGATGACGAGCAGGCACGCCAAGACCACGCGACAGGTCGGGGACCAGCGCACGGCCGTTAGCAACCGCCCGCTGCATTTATATCGAGCGGTGTAGGCCGCCAAACCACAAGCTTCCATTCGTGGACGTCTCGCCGTCTACGGCAAGAAATACCAAAACATCTCGGAACATGGTAATGTATCTACCACCGACTACGAAAACGAAACTCCGCTGAACTCGAAACGAGCGCCTCCCGATTCGCTTTCGGTGGCGGAGATCTCCCAGCCGTGTGCCTGTGCGATCTCGGAGGCGATAGCGAGGCCGAATCCGGTCCCGTCCGACTTTGTCGTCCGCCCGGGTTCGAACAGCTCCTCGGTCATATCCGGATCGATCCCGGGGCCGGTGTCGGCGACGAAGAACCCCGACCGGTCGGCGCATACTCCGACCGTCACGGTCACGTCCTCACCGCCGTGTTCGATAGCGTTTCGAAAGAGGTTCTCGAGGAGTTGTTGCAGTCGACGCCGGTCGGCCGTCACGGTCGCGTCGGTCGATTCCTCCGAGTCCAGCGTGGCCGACCCCGTCTCTACGCTATCCCATGCGTCGGTCGCGGCCGCTCCGAGGTCGACAGGCGCAAGGTCATCGATATCATCGCCACCTCTCGCGAGCGTCAACAGGTCCGTGATGAGGATCTCCATCCGATCGAGGGCGCTCTCGATGAGCGCGACCTCGTCGCCGTCGACGTCCTCCTTGATGATATCGAGATATCCCTGAGCCACGTTAAGTGGATTCCGGAGGTCGTGTGACACGACGCCGGCGAACGAGTCGAGCCGTTCGTTCTGTCGCTGCAGGTCGCGTTCACGCTGTTTGCGCTCGGAAATGTCGGTGATCGTCCCGAAGTGGTAGGGAGTTCCGTCGATCCGTCGCCGCGTCGTGACTGTCGCTACTGGGACACGGACGCCATTGAACTCCTGTGTCGTCTCGGCCGTTCTCGTTTCCGATTCGGCGAACGACGCCCAGTACTCGTCGAACCGCTCGGCCTCGAACTCGGTTGCCACGTCCCACACGGACACACCCGTCAGCGTTTCCACCGTGACATCGAACAGGTTGGCGTACGCGTCGTTCACGTAGATGAATCGACCGTCATCACCGTATATCGCGATTCCGACGCCGACCGCTTCCACCATCTCTTCGAAGAACCGTGAGTCGAGGGATTCACCCATCAACCACCATATATAATTCATGTAAAATATATGCTGTCGTTGTATTCTCACCGTGACGCGAGAGAACTGACCGCAATCATCGGTGAAGGGAACACTCATATGTCAACCGACGCTCGCGTGAGATATGGACTTCCGGCGGCGTGCATGGGGCGTCCTCGCGATGGGCGGTGCCGTCGTGACGCTCGGCGTACTCGCCGAGCGGCCTGTGCTTCTCGCCGCCGGCATATCGTTGACCGCCTGGTTCGTCGGCCGGCAGGCGGCCGCGCTTCGGATATTTCGCGCCGTCGACGAGACGCTCACCGTCGATGTGACGACGGCGCGGCGTGTGGTGACCGTTGACGAGGATTCCCGTCTCACCGTCTCCGTTCGGCTTTCGGCCCCGGCACCCGCACCGTGTATGGTGACGGTCCGACTCCCGACGGGGGCGACCGGGGCAGACCTCTCCGACCGGACCGTCCGCGTCGCCGAGGGAGAACAGGAGGCTGCGACGACGTTCAGTGTCTCGTTTCCCACGGCCGGCGAGTTCGCGTTTCCCTCGCCGGACGTCGAGGTGGACCCGGCGGACGGCCTGTTCACGGAGACGCTCCCCCGAGGCACCACGCCGACGATTCGGGCCGAACCGCGGACGCCGTCCGACCTCCACGTCGGCCAGGGCGGAGAGCCCCTCGCGCTCTCGTACGGGGAACACCCGACGAGTCGAGGGCAAGGGGGGCTCACCCCGGAGGAGTTGCGACAGTATCGACCCGGCGATGCCGCGGATCGGATCGACTGGAAGGCAACCGCCCGACACAAGGAACTGTACGTGCGGGAGTTCGAGGCCGAAACTGACCGCCGAACGATGCTGGTGGTCGATCATCGATCCCGAACGGATCGTGGGCCGGCTGGGGCAACGCTGTTCGCGTATCTCCGGGAGATCGCCCTCGGATTCGCCGACGGGGCCGAGGCCCTCTCGGACCCGCTGGGCTGTTGGACGGTCGGTGACGAGGGGGTCACCGGGCGGTTTTCGGCCGCCAGTACCGCCACGGGATACGACCGGATCCGAACACATCTCCGCGATCTCACGCCGACTGACCGGTCACGAGGAGCCCGGAAAACGATAGAGAGCGGCAGGGAGGCGCTCACGCCTCCGGCGGTAGCCGGTGCCCCGTCGAACGGCGACGCCGAGAGCAACCCGGGTCACCGGGCACTGGTCAGGCCGGCGGTGGCGGCCGTCAAACGGGACCGGCTGGAGGGCGCCGACTCACCGTTCGCGACGCGACTGCGGCCGTTCTTCGACGCCCGCGTCACGTACGTCCAGCGGCTGAAGGGCGATCCTCTGTTCGGCGCCGTCCAGCGGCTTCGCGCGACCGCCGGGGGAACGACGCTGACCGTCATCGTGACCGACGACGGCGAGCGCGAACAGCTCCGGGAAACAGTCCGGCTCGCGACCCGCGACGGCGGATACGCGTTCGTCTTCCTCGCTCCCCGCGTGCTGTTCGACACGGGCGACACATCGGATTTCGAACGGCGATACGAACGGTACGTCGGCTTCGAGAGCTTCAGGCGTGCTCTCGACGGTCTGCCTCGGACGACCGCCTTCGAGGTCGGCCCCGGCGATCGATTGGACCGTCTCCTCTCGGCTCGCCGGCGGTAGGACCCGACCTCAGCCTCACAGGTGTTCCGAGCGGACCGGGCGCCCCCGGCGACGATGTCGATGGCTGCCGATCGGGTCGGTTGCTCGACCGGTTCGTGAAGAGACACTCTAAACACGACGGAACGCGATCACACGGTATGCACGCTGTCCTGAGGGGGATCGCTACCCGAACCACCCTTCCGACGGTAGCCGCCGCCGTGACGGTCCCACTCGCGTTCGGCCGCCTCGCGACACCGCTGGCGGCGGTTGTCGGCCTCTTCGCCGTCGTCACGGCGGTCGTGTTCGGCCCCGCGGTCGGTATCCTCGTGACGCACGTGCTGGCGGCGGCTGTCGTTTCTGAGCTTTCGGCGCTCGATCTCGTCTGGCTGGAAGTCGGGCTCGCTCCGCTGCTGGCCGCGCCGCTGGCCGGACGAGCCCACGGCCGGGACGCCGTGATCGCGTGGCTCACCGCGATCGGGGCCGGGGGCGTCGTCACGCTCGTCGCGACGGGAACGGACGACCTGTGGGTAATCGCGCTCGCGGTGATCACGGTCGGTGCGCTCGGCGTGTACGGGGTCCATCGAGTCGAGCTCGTCGTGCTCCGTCTCGTCGCCGAGGAGTCGCCCGGAGGGGGTCGATGAGCAGCGACATCGCGGAGAGCCGCCGACAGAACGGCCAGGGTCGAACGGTCTCGAGCGAGGAATCGGAAGCCGAACTGCGGACACGGATCGAGCGCCTCGAAGAGGAGAACCGCCGGCTCCGTGATGAGTACGCCAGACGACGCCGGAACGAGTACCGGCGCGCGGCGCTCGCGCTCGGGGCGATCGGCGTGCTTGCCGTCGCGGCAGGGGCGGCGCTTCCCGCGGTCAGGAACGTCCTGATCGTCGTCGGCGCGATCGGGATCTTCGGCGCCGTGCTCACGCGCTATCTGACACCCGAGCGCCTCGTCTCGGCCGACGTCGGCGAGCGCGTGTTCTCGGCCCTCTCCGGCAACGAAGCCGCACTCGCGGCCGAACTCGGCTTGCAGGACGACCGTGTGTACGTTCCGGTCGACGGTCCCGAGCCCGCTCGGCTGTTCGTCCCCGAACGACGGGACTACGACCTGCCGACCGGCGACGATCTCACGTCGACGCTGGTCGTCCCGGCCGACGAGGACGCACGGGGGCTGGCGCTGACGCCGACCGGCGCATCCCTGTACCGAGAAGTGGTCCGGAGCGCGACGGAACCGGCGCTGGACAACCCGACGACGCTCGTCGAGACGCTCGGCGAGGCGTTCGTCGAGACGTTCGAACTCGTCGACGCGGTCGAGACGGACGTGCGCCCGTCCGACGGACGGGCGACGGTCGAGGTGTTCGGGGACGCCTTCGGCGACGGTACGAACTTCGACGAACCGGTTCCCTCGACGCTCGCGGTCGGCCTGGCCGCCGGCCTCGAAACGGCCGTCACTGCAGAGACGACCCCGATCGACGACCACTACGCCGTGACCTGTCGGTGGGACCCCGAGACGACGGGATCGGATGGGTCCTCGGATGTGGAACCGCTTCCCGGTCACGGGTGATGTCTCCTCACCTCAGAGAACGAACCAGTCGTTCAGTCGTGTAATGCGTTAGGACTCCAGCGGGGGCGTGCTCTCCTCGTGCACCTCACAGACCGTGGGGTTGCCCTGTCTCACCGTTTACGGAGAATCGAGGAGAAAGCTCCGTGCTTTAGCGCGGGGATGAATCCGACAACAGAGACGCTAACCACGGGTTT
>NZ_JBNTJX010000012.1:0-99546 GCF_051195075.1 Halobaculum sp. EA56 | reverse complement strand
GAGACCCCGATGGTCTCGGTCAGGGTGCCTTCGGGGACGCACGAACGGCGTGCTGTCCCACGAAGGAATCCTCGCGCGTTAGCGCGGGGGGATGTCAATCACGCGAAATACTGTGTCTCGGTGCCCCTGACATGGGATTTCTAATGAGGCCCAGTAGCAGGTGACAGCTGTGGGAGCTGAGAGTGGGGTGACCAGCTTGCCGCCACTGCCGTATGGGCCTCGTTCTCAAACCGATAGGACGTGTATATATACTCACCGTTTCGGTTACTATGTTTGATAACAATTCTCGTCGACGATGGCCTCCGACCGTGATATTTTCCAGCGAGCATGCGAGAACGTAGACCCACAGTAGGCCGAGGTGTCGGATCCCTACCTTGGACTTTCCGTCGTCGGCTTCCCGTCGACGACGACCGTTCCGTCGTCGTATACGCGGATATCGTGTCCGCCGATTCTGGTGTGTAGCTCCCACTCCGCCCTACCGTGGTCGACCAACTGTTCGAGCGCTTCCGCGTCGAGATACTCGTGCACCGTGAGTTCGAGCTGCTCCGGCTCCGTTCCCTCCTTGGCTGCGATACCCTCGACTACTCTCCCCGTGACCGTGCTCCCAGCTCCCATAAACCTCCCTACGTACCCGTTATATGTAAATTTAATTACGGTAATCGAATTTAGACTTTTATCATCATTTCGGTGGAAGGGATTTAATGTCGAGTACCGATCAATCGGTTTCGGCGGGCTCGGGAGCGATCGACGTGCTCGGCGTGTCGACTGATTCGAGGATCCGTTCGATGATCGCCGAACTCGTCTCCTGTCCCAGTTCCGCCTCCGTCGAGAGCACGAGTCGGTGGATCAAGATCGGCTCCGCCAGCGCCTTCACGTCGTCGGGAATGACGTACTCGCGCCCGTGGATGGCCGCTCTGGCCTTCGCGCCGTCGAGGAACGCGAGGGTCGCCCGCGGTGATCCCCCGTGCTCAATGTCCGCGGACGCCCGTGTTCGCGAGACGATATCGAGCACGTACTCACGGATGGACTCGGCGACGTACACCTCGCGGACGCGCTCGCGGGCGACACGGATGTCCTCCTGCGTGACGACCTGTGTGGTCTGGTCGGGGCCGAGTTCCGGGTCGCGATCGAAGCGGTCCAGCAGTTCCCGCTCGTCCTCCCGGTCGGGCAGCTCGACGCGCAGTTTGAACTGGAACCGGTCGCGCTGCGCCTCCGGAAGCTCGAACACGCCCTCCATTTCGATCGGGTTCTGCGTCGCGATCACCATGAACGGCTCCGGCAGCGGAAGCGTCTCGCCCTCGATCGTGACGGTGCGTTCCTGCATCGCCTCGAGCAGGGCCGACTGCGTCTTCGGCGTCGCCCGGTTGATCTCGTCGGCGACGACCAAGTTCGCGAACACCGGACCCTTGTTCAGTTCGAACGAGCCGACGTTCTCACGGTAGATGCGCGACCCGGTGATGTCCGCGGGAAGCAGATCCGGCGTCATCTGGATCCGGGAGAACTCCAGCCCGGTCGTCCGGGCGATGAGGTTCGCGATCGTCGTCTTCGCGACGCCCGGAACCCCCTCCAAGAGGACGTGCCCCCTCGTCAGCAACGAGATCGTGATCCCCTCGATGACGTCCTCGTTACCGATGAGGACACGCCCCGCCTCCGCTCGGATCGCCTCGTACACTGCCGCCGGGTCGGCGTCCGAATTACTCATCCTCGGTCATGTCGTCGTCGCTGGATAAAACCCCTCTCATTACGCGACGGAGCCGGCGAGGGTCCCACCCCGGGTGCCGTCGTTGCAGCGCCGCGATGACCGTGTCGGGATCGGCCGCTCTATCCGAGTCTCCGGCCGACGGGTCGCGACCGGCTAGAGTCCGGGACGGGCGCACCGCGGGCAGCCTGACCCAGGCCCCGATCGCGAGGAGTGCGAGGAACGCGACGGCCGCGGTCAGCGTCGACGACTGACGCAGCGTCCGCAGAAGCGCCGCGAGCGGCGGCTGGCCGGCAGCGTGGGAGTAATCGAGCAGAACGCGTTCGTGGGCCGCGAAGACGGTTCTCGCGAGCTGTCTGTTCCCCGGGCGGTCGAGCATCGCATTGATGAAGACGCTGGGGTCGGAGACGACGATCACCCGTCCTCCCCCGAGCGGCTCCACCGTGACGACGGGACGCTGGCGAAGCGTTTCGTTGTTGTCCAGTTCCCCGTCTCGATCCGCGTCCAGGTAGGAGAACTCGGAACTGTTGACCACGGGCGTCGCGTTCGTCGCCGCGACCGTCGTCGCGTTCGTCGTGGGCGCCGGCACGACCGCGGACCCGTGGTTGAGCGTGACCTGGTCGACGCCGGTCGTCAGCGGATGCGCCGCCACGTCCGACGCGACCGGGAACGCCGGCGACCGGTAGTATTCTTGTTCGTCGCGGAGCGGCCGGCCGTCGACCCGTGTCGATGCACCGATCGCATCGAGAAGGCGGTTCCCGTTCGGCTCCACGTCCTCGGCGACGAGCAGCGTCCCGCCCCGGCGGACGAACGTCTCGACCGTGTCCGCCTCGTCGGCGGTGTACGGGTCGGTCGGCGAGAGCACCACCGCCAGGCTTCCGTTCGGGTCGGCCGTCCGGTAGGCCGAGACGTTCGTCACGACTGTTGCCTCGGTTCCGGCGTCCGCGGCGACTGCGGGGAGTTCGGATGCGCCGTCCCAGGCCGGATTGGTCGTCCCGAAGGCAGCCGCGGACGTCACGCCTGCGTAGAGGACGCCGGCTACGACCACGAGCAAGAGCCCGACCGCCAACGCGTGTGGGTACCCCCACCGGTCCGGCCACGGTCGCATCTCAGATCACCCCCGGCGGCAGGATCGCGAGGATCCGTCTGATGACGATATAGCCGAACACCAGCAGTCCGACACCGATCAGCCACTTAATCCGTCGTCGCCACGCGGGCGTCACGGCGAACGGCGCGGTCAACTCGGTGACGACCAGAAAGCCGATCAACGACACGACGAACACGAGTTCGTACTCCAGCGAGTCGAGTAACACGAGAACGAGAACTGCCCCGCACATCCACGCCAACTGTGCACGGATGAAGCGTGCACGTCGTTGGCTCGTCATTGGTGTCTATCGATCCCGGCACGGAGGCATACAAGCGTTTCGAGGCACGTTCGGGCTCGATCACCGGGCGGGAGCGGCAGTCGGGTCGACCGGCCATATCGACCGGCTGACCTGGCCGTTCCTCGCCGGACTGCGATCGGCCGGGTACCGAGGAGTCTTCATTACCGCAGGAGGCGATCGGCCGCGTGGATCGATCGATATGTGGGAGCAGATGCGCGGCGATAGCCATGAGCGCGAAGCCGAGGAAGTGGAGATACAGGTTCACGATCAGTCCGTCACCGACGATCACAGGCGGGAACATCAATCCCGGAAACGCCAACAGGAGGATCCCCCCGAAGAGACCGAGTTCGGCGTACCCGGGCTTGCGGATCCACGCCGTCCAGACTCGAGTGATGCCGACGAATTCCCTGCCGAGTTGGTAGCCGTACGTGCTCAGACACAGTCCGGCGGCGACCGCGCCTACCCACGCCGGTCGCGTTCGTATCGTGAGCACCGTACCGATCAGGAACAACTCGGCGAATATCACGACGCTTCCCCACCACCGCGACAGGTCGAACCGGATTCCCGCACGGAGATACGCGAACCACTCACGGCATAGTAACCCGAACAGGCCCGCGAGCAACCCCGAGAACCCGTATCCGATTCGCGGACGGACCAAAAGGACGTTCAGTACCGAGAGGACGAACGGTAACGCGAGAAGTGTCGTGACGAAGCCGATCCGGAACCGGGGAGTGGACCCCGCCAGCGACGCGCACAGGTACCCGACTGACGCGACGAGTACGAACCCGATCAGGTTGGCCAGCAGGTGCTCAGGATGGAAATGGACGAAGTGTGAGGCGTACGCGGTCGCGAACGTCGGCTCGGTGTACTGGAGCGCGAGCGCTCGCTTCCGGTCGGTCGGAAGTGCGTAGACCAACAACAGCACCGTCGGTACCACTGTTATCAGTAGCAAATCTCCGATTCGAACACGACCCTCGGACGTATTCACAGCTGCCTCGGAAGAGCGCTGTAGGAATAAACGCGTTTTTCAAAATATCGAGTTTGATTCAAAAATATCTGTGGTAAATGATTTCTGAGTGAACGTTTTATTCGAGAGTGGCTGTCGAACGCTCGGGCAGTCATGGGTTGACATCCCGACTCCTGATCAGATATCGAGGTGGAAGGAGTTGCAGAAGTGAGTCCTGCAGACGCGAGCCAACGGTGTTCCGAGTGCGGATCTGCGGGAAATTGAGAAGAACTCCCGCTCCCCAGACCGGGGAGGATGTCAAGACGCCGGAATTCGGTCCGGAGCTGCCACACGACACCTACACCGAAAGCGGACGTGGACCCGGCGTTGCTGCCGGAACGGCAGTCACTCGATCTGCCGTGCGCGATAGACCGCGAACGCGGCGAGCGCGATCATCAGCAACACCAGCACGACTCCGAACAGCAGCGGAGTCCGTCCGGGCTCCTCCGGGGGCTGCGTCGTGGCGGTCGTCGGCGGGGCGGTCGTTGTCTGCTGTGCGCTGACGACGACCGATGCCACGTCCGTCCCGGAGACGGCGACGTCGTACGTCCCGGGCTCGTCGAAGGAGACAGTGAACTCCACGGTCTCCGACTCGCCCGCGTCGAGCGTCACCTCCCGGGTCTCGATGACCTCACCGTCGACCGTGAGCTCGGCGGTGAACGTGCCGCTTTGGTCGCCGTCGTTGGTGATCGTCGCATCGACGGTGGTCTCTTCGCCGACATCGAGTTCAGTCGTCGCGATCGAGGTCTCGTCGACGCTGAACTGCGGTCCCTCAGCCTCCGCAGTCTGCACACCGATGGCGTACGCGGAGAATCCGGGCGACTGGGCGACGTACCGGTCACCGCCGAGGTGAGTCGTCTCGAGCGTCGTCCACGAGCCGTCACTGAAGCGCAGGAGCACGACGTTCTCCGGCGAGGTGCCCTCCGGTAGCTCGGATTGGCCCACGGTGAACGTGTAGTTCACCTGCTGGACCTCCGGGACGTTCTGCCCGCGCGGCGATACCGTGAAGTAGCTAATGGCCCGTGCGTTGTCAGTCGCTTCATCGACTGCGGGTGTCCCGCTGGGCGGTTCCGTCTGCGGACGTGTCGTCTCGATCCGGAACCCATCAGTAGTCTCGAAGACCTCGACTTCGATGCCGGTCAGGCCGATCCCGTCGGACGTTGTCGTTGTTCCGAGGTCGACAGTGAACGTCTGCCCGTTGCGGGCCGACTCAATCGTGATCGTCGCACCGGTGTCGGTTTGCGTGATCTTGGTCTCGACGCTGGGGGGACCCTCTCCGCCACCGCCGCCACCACCGCCACCGCCACCGCCACCGCCGCCGCCGGTGCTCGGCTGGGTGACGGTAATCGTGTCCACTCGCACGCCGTTGACGCGGATCGTGTAGTCACCGGCGGAGTTGAACGACGTAGTGAACGTCACGGTGCGGGTCGACCCCGCGTTGACGCGGACGCTCCGGCTCGCGATCGTCTGGGAGCCCTGCGTGACGCTGACGGTCTGTGAGCCGGCGGTGCCGCCGGCGTTGCGGACGTCGACCGAGATCTGCACGGACTGTCCGGTCTGGACGGACGTCCTGTTGATCCGTCTGTCGACGATGCTCAACTGTGCCGGTGCGTTCACCGTCACCGACGGGAAGGAGATCCCGTTGAGCGTCGCGGTGAACGTTCCGGCGGAGTTGAACGTCCGCGTGAACGTGACAGTGGTGCTCTCACCCGGCACCAACGTCACGTCGCTGGCGGTTCCGAAGGCGGTCCCGTCGAGCGAGGGCTGGAACGTACCGGAGTCGGTTGTCGCTCCCACGTTCGTCACCGTCGCGGTGTAGGTCACCGTCTGACCCGTTTGGACTGTCGAGCTGTCCACCTTGAGGTCGGACAGGCTCAGCGACGACGGCTCGGCGATCTCGACCGTCGAGAGCGACTCGCGAAGGTTCCCGGCGTTGTCTCGGACGGCCACGCCGATCGTGTGGCTCGTCCCGTTCGCCAGCCCGGAGACGCGGAACGTCGCCTGCGTCCCGTTCGCTGCCAGCAGCGTCGCGTCGCCCGAGCTACTGAGGGCAGTGCCGTCGAACTCGATCACGAGTGTGCTCGTGTCCACACCGGAGGCGAGATCCTCGTACTCGACGGTCACGTTGAACTCGGTCGTGCCGCTGGGCAGGCGGGTAGTCGTTCCGTCCTCCAGCGTCCGGTCAGCCGCCATCACGGTGAGTTCGGGTGCCGAGGTGTCGGGCGCCACCGAGAAGTTCACCTGCTCGGTCGTGGTCCGGCCGGCGTCGTCCGTGGCGGTCACGGTCAGCGTGTGGTCAGTGCCCGGCGCGAGCCCGTCAGCCGTGTAGACGATGTCGGACGGGTCGGTGGTGTCGACCTCGCCGGTCACGTCAAGCCCGTCGAAGCTGACCGTGACGTTGTCCGCGGAGACACCGAGCCCAGCGTCAGTCACGTTCACCCCGATGTCGACCGTCGATGTCGTGTTCGACAGCACGTCGTCCTCCTGAACCGTGGTGAACTCGACGCTCGGCGGTTCGGTGTCCTCAGTCACCGAGAAGTTCACCCGCTCGGTGGCGGCGTTGCTGGCGTTGTCGACCACCGTGATGTTCACCGTGTGCTCCGACGGCGTGTCCAGTCCGGTGGTGTTGAGCGTCAGTTCGCCGTCGGAGATCGTCGTCGCGGAGGTGACGTCGGTCCCGTCGAACTCCACCGTGATGTTGTCCGTGTCGACGCCGGTACCGTCGTCCGAGAACGTCGCGTTCACGATCACCGACGACGTGCCGGGCGCGAAGGACTGTCCGTCGCTCGGCTCGGTGATGTCCACAGTCGGGGCGGTCTCCTCGACAGTGAACGTGACCGTATCGCTCGCCTGGTTGCCGGCCTCGTCGGAGCCGGTCACCGTGAGGGTGTGGTCGCCCGCGTCGAGATCGGACGAGAGGTCGGACGTGTCGAGCTCGACGGTGACGTTGCCGTTAGTCTCACTGAGGGAGGCCGAGTCCGTGACGTCGTCCCCGTCCAGCGTGACCGTAATCGCGCTCGCGTTGACGCCGGTCGCGGAGTCGTTCAGCGTCGCGGTGACGGGCGGCGTGGTCGTGTTCACGACCGTATTTCCGGTCGGCTCGATGATGGTCACCGTCGGAGCCGTGTCGTCGGACGTGGTGACGGTGAACCGCGAGAGCTCCGTCCGCTGGGTAACGAAGTACTGGTTGGTCGTCCCGTTGATAGTGCGGGTTTCGATCCTCGTGTCCTGTGGGACGGCCGTTCCGTTCGGATCGAGGAACGTGATGTTCGCCTGTCCCGGCGGTCCGGGCAGGTCGACACTGTCAGTCGGAATGCCGATCGTCACGTTCTCGATCTCGGAGTTCGTGAGGTCGAGTCCGGTCTCTGCGTTCAGCAGTCCGGCACTCACCGTTCCACGGCTGAGCGCGGCCGCAGAGACGTTGCCGGAGCTGATCACGACGAACGTGTCGTCGAGTTCACGGGTAGTGTTGATATCGAGGAAGACACCGCTGTCCGCGTTAACCACGGTTAGGCGCTGGTCAGCGCCGGTGCCTTGGAACTCAACGGTCGCGCTCCCGGTGCTCGTGTCGGCGTTGCCCGCGCGGTCGACCCCGCGCACCTGCAGGCTGTAGGAACCGGACGCGTTCTCCCGCGAGCCGGTCTGCAACGTCCCGTTGAACTCCGTGTTGTCAGCGTTCGATGTGAGATCGACCGTCTCGACGGTCCCGTTCGGCCGGGTAACCTCTACCGTGGAAACCTCAGCGAGCGGCTCGGAGCTGGTGATATTGACGAACAATTCGGTGGCGTCGTCAGGGTTGACCGTCAGCGTCGCCGCCACGTCGGGCGCACGCGTGTCCACGATAATTGTCGCGTTACTGCTCGTCTCGTTCGTCAGTCCGTTCGCGCCCACGACCGTGGCTGTCGCGGAGTAGTTCCCGTTAGGGAGCCGTCCCAGCGGGAGAGTCCGCTGGTACACTCCGTCGCTCGTTTCGCTGGCCGGCAACTGGATGTCGAAGCCGGTTCCGCGAAGGTTGGTTCCGACGAAGACGATCTGGGCGTCACCTTCGGTGACCGCGGTCACGTCGACCGAGCCGTTCGTGCGAAGCACCACGTCGTCGCTGCCGTTGATCGTCTCCGTTCCGTCGGTGATGTTGCCGATCTCGATCGGGGGAGCGGAGTTGTCGACGGTGACGTTCGTGCTCGCGCTGGCGGAGTTACCGAGGGTGTCGTTGGCGGTCACCGTAATCTTGTACTCGCCGTCCGGGAGCGGGACACCGGAGTCGTTCACGGGCACCCAGGTCTGACGGATGATCCCGCTCGTCCGCTGTGCGACCGTGCTGAGCGACCGCTCGAACACCACGTCGCCGGACGCGTTGGTCACGGTGAAGGTGGTCTCGTCGAGGTTACGGTCGTTCGAGGTGAGGAAGAACCGCCCGGGCTGATTGACCGAGACGCTCCCAGACTGGGCCGCCACGGCGACCTGCGGCGGCGAGACGTCGCGACGGAAGCTGAAGCGCCGCACCTGTTCGTGACCCGCGTTGTCCTCGATGACCACGCGGACGTTGTTCACGCCGCTCACGAGCGGGCTGCCGGGGCCGTCGCTGAGCGAGATCAGCAGCTGCGTCTCGTTGTTGACGTTCGCGTTCGCGAGCGACACCGACTCGCCGTTCACGAACAGGCTAGTGGCCGACGCGTTGATTCCAGTCTCGTTCGCACCGACGCGGTCGTCGGCGAAGGTGACGTTGATGGTCACCGTCTCTCCCGTCTGTCCGGTCGGTGCGACCGAACGGAAGCGGGGCGTGGAAACGAGATCGAAGTTCAGCGTCTTCGTCGCCACGTTGGCCTGCGAGGAGTTATCGGTCGCGTTCACCGTCACCTCGATCGGGCCCTCGTCGAGACCAGTCGTGTCGATAGTGAACGTCCCGTTGTCCAAGGTCGCAGTCTGCGAGACGACCTGTCCGGTGACTGTATTGCGGATCGTGTAGTTCACTTCGGCGATCCCGGACGTGTCATCGACGCCGAACCGGAGGCTCCGACCGTACGCCACCCGACCCTCACCGGGCTCACGGAGCGTCACGGCCGGCGGACGCTCGTCAATACTCCGAACCGTCAGCGTCCTGTTGATCCCGTTCACAGCCAGGATCCGGGTTCCCGCCGTGTCGTACAGCCGGCTGAACGTCACCGTCTGGTTCCCGAACTGCGGGACCAGCACGGTCGTCGAGTCGACGAGCGTGCCGTTCTCGGTGAGGTTCAGATCGAACAGTCCGGCGCTGCCGGTGTTGTTCAGGCGCACCGTGACGGTGACGCCGCCGTTGACATCGATCGTGGAGTCGCTGAGCGAGACCTCCTCGATCGAGATGTTCGTCGGAACGGCGTTGACCGCCACTGTCTCCTCGAACGTACCGAGCACGACCGGCACTTCGACATCGCCCGTTCCGTTCCGGGACGGCG
Organism: Halobaculum sp. EA56; assembly: GCF_051195075.1. Classification (NCBI taxonomy): domain Archaea; kingdom Methanobacteriati; phylum Methanobacteriota; class Halobacteria; order Halobacteriales; family Haloferacaceae; genus Halobaculum; species Halobaculum sp. EA56. Next base: position 90,024 of record NZ_JBNTJX010000012.1, on the reverse strand, counting down.
TGAACGTGAACGAGAGGTCCTGCGACTCGCCGGCGGTCAACGTGACGCTCCGCTCTTCGATCGTGGTCCCGTTCACCTGCAGCGGCACGGTGAACGTGTCGTCCGTCTCCCCGACGTTCGTCACGGTCACGGTGACCGTCACCGGGGTCCGCCTCGTCACGTTCGTCGCGGAGATCGAGAAGTTCGAGAACTCGATCTGGGCGGGTTCCAGCACCGTCAGCTCGACGCTGTCGGACTGGAACTGCGTGCCGTTCTCGATCTCCTTCGTTGCCGTCGCGACGACCGTCCCGGTCGTGTTGACAGGCGTGGAGACCGTTCCGTCCGATCCGGTCTCGACGGTCTTGATCTCTTCACCGTCCGCGGTGAGCACGACCGTCGCGGCGGTTCCGTTCCCGGTGTCGTTCCGGGTGACGGTGAAGTCGACCGTCTGATTCTGCCGAAGCCGCGTCGGCTCAGCGTCCAGGTTCAACTCGACCAGCTCCGGAACCACTTGGACCGTCTGTGTGGGCAGGTCGTTCACCCCGACCGACTTGTTGCCCAGGGTGTCGAAGGACGTCGTGAACGTGACTGTCCTGGATTCCTCGCCCGCTAAGGTGACGGACTCCTCGGCGATCGGCGTCCCGTTGACGACCAGGTTCACCACAACGGAGTCCTCGGTCACACCGATGTTCTCGACGAACGCCTCGACAGTCACGTTCTCGCCGACCTCGACGGTCGTCGGCGAGACGGTGAAGTTCTGCACGACCGCCTCACCCGGCCGCTGGACCGTGATGTCGACCGAATCGTCGAGGAAGTCGATGGAGTCGGTTCCCGCTTTCGAGGCCGTAACCGATACATCGCCGGGCTCGGCGAAGTTCACGACCACTGTGCCGTCACTTCCGGTGTCGACGGTCCGAGTACCGTTCGGTCCAGCGATCGTGAGCGAGGCGTTCGTGGCCTCGCCCGTGTCACCGCGGGTGACGTTGAACCGGACGTCCCCACCGGCGAGCAGCTCGGAACGGTTGGCGGTCACATTAAGCGGAACGCCCTGTTTGAGGTCGACCGTTCCACGCTTAGCTACGGTTGTCGTCCCATTCTGCTCCGTCGCTAAATAAAGATAGACGTACTCCTTGCTCTCCCACTCTTGTAACGTCCCAACGTCGATCGTAGTATCGGGACCAGCGACAACGCTCGTCACGGATGCGTTGACCGTATTATTCTCGATCTGCGTGGTACTATTGGAGCCGACTGCCTGCTTGAGCAGCGAGGCGATGTCCGTACTTCCACTAAATTGAACCTTCCCGGGTGGGACTCCGAATACCTTCGCGTTCTCTTCGATTCTGGTAGTACCCGTCGTATCAGCAATCGTGCTTCTTACTTCTCCTAAGGAACCGTTTTCGATGACCAGTTTTTCAGTTTGACTCGACAGCTTTGATTCCTCGACCAACAGGACGGTATGGCTCACCTGCTTGTCGCCGAACGTGCTGTTCGTGTTGGCAGTGAATGTGACGTTTGCGCCCGTTCCCGCGGGCTCTGCTGAGATAGTTGCCTGCTCGTCACCCTCGCGGACAGGCGCGAAGTCGATTCCGACGACAGTAACGTTTCCTTGGATATCAAGCTCACCAAGCGAGTCGGTCGGACCGGTTAGGCCAGGATCACTATTGTTCTCTTTAGCGACAGCAACGATGACGTACCGTCCCGACCGCTGTGGGACGAAGTCGATAGTATCAGAGGTGGAGAATTCGGGTTCTTCTTCGATGATACGCGCAGAGGTGTTTTCCTCCCCGGTCAGCAGCGGAACGATATCTGAGGGGCCGCTCGGGAGGGAAGTGTTCTCCTCGAGATAGACGGCCGCATACTGAACGTCTTGTCCGTCAAGACTCAGATCCGAGTTGGCATTAGACGAAGACAGCGAAGCAGTCACTGTTTTTCCTTTTTTGAACAGCGGGACGGTCGGCTTATCGTATTGTGTCGATCCTGATCCGGGAAGAACAAACGTCACAGTAGGGTTCTCTACATACACCTGTACTGGGTCGTTGAAGTCGCCGTTGTAGAACCGCTCTTCGATATTTAGTGCTAAGGGAGAACGCTGCCAAACGGAGACATTGTCGGAAAGTTGTTGAACACCCTCTACAGAGGAATTAATATCTGTTCGTATAGGTGCACTGCCAGACACATCCGCGGGGGTATCGACAGTATCTATCGCTGCCTCCCCTTGTGCATCGCCAGCTCCGTCCGCAAGCGCAGCTGAGACGGGAGTAACGGCGGGAGACAGGACTGTTAGGAGTGTAATAACGACCACGATTCCACGCCGGAGCCCACGTGGGATGTTCATCACTCAATTAATCATATTCACCTCTCTTAAAAATTCGGGAAGGCTGATACTTACATATATCAGATATGATTGCGAGAGTTTATAAACAAATCATATGCAACCGAAGGTAGTTCCTACTCCATACGAACAGAACGGTTCACGACCCTCGTTTCGGTGGATACAGATGACTAAGCACCGATCGATGTCCGGACCGGCACTCCTGCTACGAACCGAAACATTTCGTGTATGAGGACGGATATGAACGACAAATCGTTCCACCCACATTTATAATTTTGCTGATACTATAAGAATATTGGTTGTTGTTGAGGGAGGAGTAATGAGTCGTTACGGGGCCGATCGAGGCGCGAACGCGTCAGCTCATTCGTCTCGGGTCAGCAACCTCGCTGGTGGCGCGGCGAGATACGGAAACGCCGCGAGACAGACGCTTCCGATCGCAAGAAGGACGCTACCGATGACAGCGACTGCGACAGGCCAACTGAGGAACGGGAGGTCGATACGGACGCCGAACGCCACGAACAGATCGAATCGTGCGGCGACGAACGCGGTCACGCTCGCAGCGAACAACGCTGTCGCGACCGCGGGAACCGCGAGCCGGATCGCATCGCCGATCAGGAGGCTGAGGAGCTGTCGGCGCGTCATCCCGGTCGCCCGGTAGACGCCGATCGTGCGCCGTCGCGACTGTACCGCCCGCGCGAACGCCGCGACGGTTCCGCTAACGGTGCTCACCCCAGCAAGCAGCACCATCCCAGCGAACAGCACCTGAACGTTGCCGAACACCCGCATGATGACGGTTCCGAGCCCGCTTCCACCCTCGTATTCCGCATCCGCTGCAGGGAGTGTGCTCCCGCTGACCGAGACCGCCGAACCGACGACCTCGTAGCGAGCTGTCGCGACGAGGTCGCCCTCGACGAGGAGCCTGAACGTGTACGTACCGGGCGTTACCTCGCCGTCGAGCCCGGCAGCACCGGGCTCGACCCGGACGCGGGAGATGTTCCCCGGCGGCACCCGGACCGTCCGTTCCTCGGTTCCGGTCGGCATCACGAGTGTCAGGTTCCGGACGAGCGTTGTTCCCCACGGGTTCCCCACGACGACCGAAATATTCGGCCGGGTGACCGGCGACCCGGTTTCGGGGTCGATCCGGATGCGTGCTCGCAAGTCTCGTGTGGCGTTCGGTGTCACGTTCACGGACGTACGGAACTCGCCGTGGCGTGGCGACTCGATGACGACCGGGTACATGCCGGAGTTATCTGGAACGGGAAGTGTCGCGATCCCCTCGGCGTTCGTCGGCGCGGTGAACTCCCCGAACCGAACGGTCGCGTTGTCGAGGCGTGTCCCGTCAGTCGTCACCGCCGGGATCAGCAGGGTAGACCCGGGGGGAGCACGCGTCGGAAACTCGGGCGGCAATGTCAACTCACCCGCCCGAACGACCCGAACTGTCGACTCGAACGGACCGACTGTGACCGGATACGAACCCGACTGATTCCACGTCACATTTACCCTGACGGTCTCGGTGGTCCCCGCGTCCAGTTCGACCGTTCGAGCGAACACCTGGTCGCCGGCCACGACCTCGACGGTACGTGTGCCGGCCCGACCCCCGAAATTGCGAACGGAGACCGCGATCGTCGCCGGTTCATCAGTGAGCACGGCGTCGGGTGTTCGAACACGCGTGATGACCAACTGAGGCTCGTCGGTCGCATCACCACCGAGGATGTCGGCCGCGGCGGCTTCCGTTCGAATGAGATGGACACGGTCGGCGTTCCCCGTGGCAGCCGGGGCGACAGTCTCTCGGGAGACGATCAACTGGTCGTCGACGATCCCGGGTGCCTGGTACCGACCGACGATCGTGACTCGGTCGAGGTGCGGCGACACACTTCCGCCGAGCGTCATCGAGTCCCCGACCTGCACGCCGAGCGTCCGCGCCAAGCCGTCTCCGATCACCGCCTCGTCCGGCTCCTCGGGGGCTCGTCCCTCGATGAGGCGTGCCCCCGTGACCTCCTCGAAGGCGGTGTAGTTCGCGCCGCGGGCGAGGTACGGAGTTCCGTCGGTTACTTGTGCCGAGATTACCTCCGGGCTTGCCGCGATACCTTGCGAGCGAAGCACACGAGCGTAGTCAGCGTCCATCCGGCTGTTGAGCGGGTGCGCAGAACCTTGCTCCGTGATCGTCCCGGTCGCCTCCCCGGTAAGCGGGGTCAGCGTCCCGACGAGGCCGCCGACGAGGAGGACGATCAGGATGAACACGGCGAGCGTCGCGGCGGTCGGAACGGCGGTCCGCCAACCAAGGAGTGTCGGCCGGAGCACCCCTCGGAGAGTTGTGGGTCCATTGGTGGATTGGCCGCCGTCGCTTCGAGTGGTTCGTTCGGGATCGCTACGCGACGGACCCGGTCGGTGACCGACCTCGGTAGCGAGCTTCGCCGGCGGCGCTCTGATGGACGGCACCGCAGCGGCGACACCTGCGAGGCCCCCGCCAAGCAGGAGAACACTGGTGATGAAGCCGGTCATGCGGAGTTTCTCGAGGGTCAGCCCGGTCGGCAGCGTCACCGGCAGCCCCGCGAGTTGTGCCGCAGTGACGAGCCCGGATGGAGCAGCGATCCCTGCCGCAACCCCGAGTCCGATGCCGGTTCCAGTGATGGCGACTGCACGCGCGGTGATGAGCCCGCCGACGCGGACCGGGTCGGCCCCGGTCGAGCGTAGCACTCGGATCGTCGTGCGGCGGTCGCGGACGCTCATGCGGGTGACGCTGTAGACGACAACGACGACGACGACTGCGCCGGCAACACCTGCGAACGAGAGGATCGACAGGACATCACGGATGCCGAGCACGATGAACGGGATCGTCCCGATCAGCGGGACGCCCTCCTCCAGGTCGGTCGGCGTGTCCGTCGCGTTCGGATAAATGACGAACGCGCCCCCGACGCCGACTGCTTCGAGTGCGTCGGGACGGGCGGCATACCACCGAGTCGGGAACACGGACTCGTTATCGTAGGGACGAACGTCTCGGGTCACGGTCCCCGAACTTCCGACAAATTCGACCGTGTGCCGGTAAGCGACCGGCCCGACGGCCGTCTCAGTCGTCGGTTGTGGAAGCCGAGCGGGTTTCCACGCGACCGAGGCGCCGGGTACGACCGTCGGCGCGGTCGCTGGGACTCCGATCAGCCGCGCCTGCTCGCCGTCCGCGTCGACGACGGCAGTCTGAACGACGATCCGGTCGGGATCCTCCGAGCCGAAGGCGACAGATCCGTCCGAATACTCGGCGACAGCCGTCGTTGCGAGTCCGCCCTCGAGCGTCGACGTGTACGCCCCCGCCGACAGGAGCAACAACGCTGTCCCGACGAGGAACGCGGTCGTCGCCGCGATGACCGCGACGCTGAGCCAGTCACGACGCGACCATCGGCCGACAAGTCCGGTATCGCGCACGGATCACCACGCTCGTGTTCGGTTCGAACCCCTCATGAGACCGTGGTAAGCCCGCCATCGGCCAGTCGAAGCCGGTCATCGAAGTGGTCGGCGAGCCGTCTGTCGTGACTGATCACGACGAGCGCGGTTTCGGTATCCGCACGGACCTGCAACAGGAGGTCGAGCACGCGGTCGGCAGTGTCTGGGTCGAGTTGACCGGTCGGCTCGTCGGCGAGAACGACTGCGGGTCGGTTCGCAAGTGCACGGGCGATCGCGACGCGCTGTTTCTCACCGCCGCTGAGCGTCGCCGGGTACTGGTCCCTGAGATCGTCGATGGCAAGCGCGTCGAACAGCTCCGTGAGCCACTCCTCGTCGCGTGTACCGCCGTGGTCCTGCGGGAGGATGGCGTTCTCCCACGCGGAGAGGTCCGGAATGAGCTGGAAGTCCTGAAACACGAACCCGATCGTGTCGCGACGGATGCGCGCTTTCACGCGCTCACCGAGCGACGCCGTGTGTTCGCCGTTCACGTACAGCTCCCCGGCGGTCGGCGGCGCCAGCAACCCGAGGATGTTGAAAAGCGTCGTCTTTCCCGCACCGCTCGGCCCCTGGATCAGCAGCTTGGCGTCCGGAGGGACGTCGATCGACACGTCGTCGAGAATGCGGATCCCGCCGCGCTCGACGGCGAGATCGACGGCGCGCACGACCGGTTCGGTCATCGGAGATCCGTGGTCGGGCGACCACCGTAATGATACCGCCTCGCCGCCGGGTCCGATACCCGTCGCTCGTGGTCGACCCGACTGTTTTTATGATGGACGCCCCCACCAGTGGACAATGATCCGTCTCCGTCGTCCGTTCTCCGTGTCTGTACGAGGTGAGACATGAATCCGAGGCGCTGCTCGTCCCGAACGGCGATCCTAGCTGTGGCCGTCCTGATGCTGGGTGCCGCGAGCGGGACGGCGACGCTGAACGCGACGGATCCCGACTACGGCGTGAGTATCGACGGCGCGAGCGACGTCCCCCCGGTCGAATTCGAGTCCGAGGGGACCACCGTCGAGGTGACGCAGATCGGTCACGCGACCAACCAGGACGTACTGCGATTCGATGTCGACGCCCCCGACGGGGAGTACTACACGGTCAGAGTGGTAAACAGTGAACAGACCGTCGTCGAAACGGACGCCGGACGGGGGAGCGACTCCTTCGAGCTCTCGCTCCGCTACTACGATGTCGGAACCTACGTGATCGCGATCACCGATGAGTCGGGAGACCAGCGTGAAGTACTCGCTGCCGAGCCGTTCGTCGTGTCGGGATATGTCGTCAACCACTCGGCCCCCTCGCGAGTCGACCCCGACGGGACCCTCCGGGTCAACGTCACCGTCGACCCGCGTGGCGACCCGCCAGCGTTCACCGATATAACTGTCGCCGTCGGCGACGATGACACGCAGGTCGTTCACAACGCGACGCGTGTGAACGAGACGACGTTCACCGCGACGTTCGACATGGACGAGTTCGCCCGGGGAGAATACACAGTCGTCGCGGGTGTGAGAGGAGAGCTGGGATTCAACGGGACCGTCCGCGAGTTCTTGGGTGTAAGTACCTCGACGACCGTTTCGGTCGCCGAGGCGAAAGAGACAGCCACCCCCACCGCCACATCGACAAACAGTACCACGTCGGCCGCGCGGACGACCACTGCCACGACCGACGTGAACACCACGTCAACCGCCACCACGACGAATAGAACTGCTGCTACAACCTCCACGGTAACCGATACGACATCAACAGAAGCTGTAACGACAAGGAATCAGACAACCGATGCATCAACTACGCGACCTCAGACCACCGATTCGACAACGGTCTCGCAGAACACCACGGCCGACGGAGCGACTTCTCCCGGCAATGCGACAACGGGGGCAGTGAACGGGTCCGTCGAGTCCGCGGACTCATCGACGAGCCTCAACGCGACCGAGAGTGGAATCGTCGAGGAGACGACGGCGGCGACTGCGCCGTTGTTCAGCCCACTCGGATATGTCCTTCTGTTGGTGGTCGGACTCTTGCTTCTGGCCGTTCACAAGCCTTGAATTCGACCGGGGTCGTCCAATGAATCGCTCGGCTCCTCGTCGACGGTTGCTCGTGCTGCTGGCGGTGACGCTGGCTACGACACTGGCGTTGACGGCGGCGACATCAAATGCCGCCTCCCAACCGACAGTTGCGGTCGGGTCCGCGACGGTCGATACGGGCGACCGTACGACGCTTGCTGTCACGCTCTCGTCCGCACCGGACGGGCTCTCAGGCTACAGCGTGTTCGTCACGGTCTCCGACCCGTCAACCGGTCTGATTGTCGACGCGAGCATACCGACCTTCGGCATTCAGAATGCGACGGTACTTGACGACGCCACGGCCGAGCTGCGCGCGGTCGATATCATCGGCAGGGTCGACTCAGGAGCGAGCGACGTGCCGCTCGGGACCGTGACGATCCTGGCCTCCGCCCCGGGCGAGATGACCGTCTCGATCGTCACAAGCAGGATCGATACTGACCGAGGAGATCCGCTTCATCCGAGGACAACGAACGCGACCGTGATCGTTCGAGAGGACTCGAGACAGCGAGCGGATCGCTCTGTCGGGAACACGTCTCGAATGCCCTCGACGACTCCGAAAGGACCACGCGGATTGACGAATCCGGCACCCATACTCGGCGTTTGTGGCGCGGTAACGGCTGTGATTGTAGCTATGTTGCTCGCAGCGAGACCGTCGTGAACTACCCCACCCTACCGCTCGGGCTGACGCCCTCGCGCTTGAGGGTGGGGTTTCCTGTTTCCACGACGCGCTTTGCATCCACAACCGAGGACACAGGGAGCGCAGTCTCCACAGGCGTTGATTCGGAGCGTCCCGCTCCTAACCGCTTCTTCACACCGCGAGAAAGAATATTCCACGCCGCGTTCGCGTCTCTGTCCGCCTCGAACCCACACGCCGGGCAGGAGTGTTCGTGCACCCACAACGGTTTCTCGGTCGAAACGCCGCAGGACGCACACTCTTTCGTCGTTCCGCGCGGATTCACAGCAACGAAGTGCGTTCCTTCGCGTTCGCACTTGTATTTGAGCATCCGCAGGAACATCCCCCACGCCGCACCTGCCCGGTTCCGCGAGTTGCCCGGTAGTTCGACCACCCCCTTCGCGTCCAAGTCCTCGACGGCCACGAAGTCGTACTCCCGAGCGTAGTAGTTCGAGAGCTTGTGCAGGAAGTCGCGGCGCTTGTTCTTCAACTCGGCGTGGCGTTCTGCCACGACCCGACGCTGTTTCTCCCAATTGTCCGACCCGTGCTGTTTCCGCGAGAGGTCGCGCTGTACGCGTTCCAACCGTTCGCGTTCGTTGGACAGGTCGAGGGATTCGACGGCGGTTCCGTCGGTGTCGTGGGCGTACTTGCAAATCCCCACGTCGATACCGACGCAGTTCTCGGGATTCTCCGGCTTCTCCGGCGGGTCGTCCGCGGTTTCGACGCCGAGGATAGCGTACCACTTCCCGGTCGGTTCTTGCTTGACCGTGACGGTCTTAATGTCGGCGTCGTCGGGGAGGTCGCGGTGGAAGGTGAGCGGAATTTCACCGAGTTTCGAGAGCCACAGTTGAGTCCGACCGCCCGTGTTCTTGAGCTTGAAGCCGGATTGACTGTAGGTGAAACTGCGGTACTCGCCCGGTGCCTTCCACTTGAGCGTCCCGACGCGGTAGCCGTTCTCTTTGCGCTCTCGTAGTGTCGAGAGGTTGTCGTACAGCCGTTGCACGACCTTCTGTAGTACCTTCGAGTGAACGCCTTTCAGGTCGCTCCACCACTTCTTGAGACTCGGCAGGAGCTTCTGCTCGGAGTATGCCGAGGTGTCGTCGGTGCGGTTGAGTCGATGGAGAAAGTGGTTGTAGACCTGTCTACAGGTATCGACAGTCCACGCTAACTGTTCTTCGAGAGCGTCGGACGGTCGGAGTCGATACCTGTAGTTGTAGTTCACGAGCGTTCTTCGATGAGTTCGTCAAGTTGTCCGCGAACGAACGACGAGAGGTTAAGGTGGTTCTCCTCGACCCACTCGGCTTGGTCTTCGCGGATGGTGATGTTCTTCCGCCTCACTACATACGCATTATAGTTGTTTCGATTGCGTGGGCCTGTGGGCCGAGCGTCGAACGTGTTTGAGAACCGTGCGGCGCTGCATCCTCTCCCTACTCACTCGCTTCGCTCGTTCGTTGAGGAAGGGGCCTTAGCGCCTCAATTCAGGTAAACGACGGGGTTCTCTCCTCGAAGGCCGATAGCTCTACAACAAAACGAGCCCGAGAACGGGCCCTCGACCGCTACACTACTCCGGTCTGATCGCGATCAGTCCAGCGATGACCAGCGCCAGCGCGGCGACGAACACGCCGAATCCAGGGGTCTGCGTACTCGTCGTCGTGTCAACGGTTGTTATTGGAGCTACATCCGTCGTCGTAGTCGATCCGTTGTCTGTCGACGTGGTCGTAGTCCCACCATCGGTGGTCGTAGTCCCGCCATCGGTGGTCGTCGTGGTCGTCGTTCCACCGTCGGCAGACGTGGTGGTCGTTGTGGTGTCACCGCCTCCGCCGCCATCCGACGACGAGACATCGACAGTGACCGCGTCAGAATCACCGATACGGACGGTGTGGGACCCTGCGTCGAGTGTCTCGTTGAACGAGATCGTGATGCCCTCGCCGGGTGCCAGCGAGACCAGCCGCTCGTCGACCACGACACCGTCGACGACGAACGGAACGGTCGTCGAATCAGTTGCGTCCCCCGTGTTAGTCACCGTCGCAGTGGCAGTGACGTTCAGCGGTGCTGTGCCGCTGGTCGGCGACACCGCGAACTCCGTGATCGAAAAGTTCGCTGCCTGAACCGACACCGTACCGCCATCGGTAGTCGCACTGATCGGATTCCCGGCATCGTCGTCAAGTCGCTCGACCGAAACGCTCAGACTCGTTTGTCCGCCTGCCTCTCCGGTCACCTCGATGCGTCCGAGCGCGATGTCTGTCGCTCCGGCAGTCGTACTGTTGTCGAGGTCGACCGCCTTGATCCGGACGGAGGAGCCGTTATCGGCGACAGTCACGTTCGTCAGACCGAACGAATCCGCTGCCGAGGCGTTCGTGATCGTCGCGGTTGATGTGGATCCGACCGAGACGACCACGGTGAATCCGGAGAGGCCGTCTGGTGCCGAAGACAGCGACAGGTTCGTCGTCCCGTTCGTGCCGGAGGCAACCGTAACGTTACCGACGGCGACAGTCGGTGACGATTGCGTTGCAACGCTGGCATTGGTCGCACTGCTCGGACCGACAAGTGCACCCGCACCCGAGACCGCCGGTGCTGCTACGAGTAGCATGACGACGGCGAGCACGGCGTAGCGTATGCTGCGGTGGCCGGTAGCGGTCGTGATCGCGTTCGACCCGATATCTCTGGCGAGAGGTTCGTTCTCCGTCGACCGTTCATCTGTCGTTCCAGTTCCAGCCATCTTAGAGCACCTCGAACAGCGTCACCACGTCGTTGAAGTCGATACTTCCGTTGTCGTTGAAGTCATACGCGTCGGAGTTGTTCGTCACCGCCGGGTCGTCGAGGTTGAGGAACAGCGTGACGACGTCGTTGAAGTCGACACGGTTGTTCCCGTTGATGTCCTCATACTTTCCATCACCGTCGGGGTCGGTCGGCCGCGCGTCCCCGGCTACGGCCGGTAGGTCACGCACCTGAACGACTCCGGGCTCGACGAGCGGGTCGACCGGCCTGCCGTCGTCATCGTCCATCTGGTTGACGGTGACGTTGAGGCTCGTGTTTCCGCGTGTCTCGCCGCGGAGTTCGACGGTAGCGATTGTGACGTCGGTATCGCCCGGTACGGTGACGTTACTCGTGTCGGCAGCTTTGATCGTCAGGGTAGTCCCGTCCGGACCGACAGAGGTAGTGTTGAGGACGTACTCGCGGGGCACGCTCGCGCCGGTCAGCGTCGCGGCCGTCGCGTTAGAGACCGTGACGGTGACGTTGAATCCGGAGAGCCCGTCGGGGGCGCTCGTCAGCGTCAGCGGGACAGTGCCGCTCGCGTTCGGTGGCACCGTCGCCGAGCCGACCATGACAGTCGGCGGTACCTCAGCGCCGGTCACGGTGACGCTTCCGGCTCGCACGTCCGGAGTGAATCCTCCCCCGCTGTCGTTCTCGAAGACAACGGGTTCGACCGTCAGGTTCGCTTCGCCCGCGTCGACGCCGGTCACCTCGACCTGTGCGAGCACTACCGGTCCGTCGCCGGCAGTGACGTTGTCCATGCCGTCGAGACCGTACAGCTCGACTGCGTCACCGGCGCCGAAGATCTCCGCGCTGCTACGGTTGAACGCCGGTGCGACTGTCGCGCCGGTGATGGTCGCGGTCGTGTTGTCCTCGGTGAACACCGCGAGCTCGAAGGACTGCAGTCCGTTCGGCACCTCCGAGAGCGTCACGTTCACCGTCGTCGTGTTGCCTTCCTCGACCGTGGCGTTCTCGACGCCGACAGTCGGTTCGGTCCCCGGTTCATCCAAGGTGACCGTGACGTTCCGGTCGTCAGTGACGTTGAGGTCACGGAAGTTCGTCCGGTCCTCGAACCTGGTCGCGTTCTCCGGCGGTGTGACCCCGATCGTCACCGGGCCGGTCAGCTCGATCGCGTACCGGCCGTCGGCATCGGTCGTCCGCTCGTCCGTGATGAAGCCGGCCTCGCGGTCGGCGCTGTCCCAGTGGCGCGCGACGATCCGGGCGTCGGCGACGGGGTTACCATCCTCATCGACGACGGTCACGTTCACCCGGTGTCCCTCCGGAAGCGAGATCGTTCCGAGTGAGGTGTTCCCGCTCACGTTGAACGCGCCGTATGAATAGAGGTCCGGAACGCCGTCGGCCGAGACGTTCGCGCCGCCGACGCCACCGCGTTGACGGTAGCCGACCGCGGCCGCGGTACCGTTACGCACGGTGACACTGAAGTTCCCGGTCGCGTTCGTCTCGACGATATCGACCGAGTCCGTGTTGGCCGTGTACACAAGCACTTGGTCGCCAGCCAGCGCAGTCCCGGTTTCGTTGACGAACTGGCCGGTGACGTTCACGCGTTCGACCTCGTCGAGGCGGAACGTCACGTTCGTCGCGTTCGTTACGGTGACGTTCCTAACGACCCGGTCCTGTGTGAAGCGGTCAGCCGTCGGTTCGACGGCGACAGTCACGTCGCCGGCCATCTCGATGCCCGGCGCGGACGCGTTGGGGAATTGGAGCATCCCGTTCGCGTTTGTCGGGAGATCGACCGCACCGGCACGAGTGTCGGCCGAGAAGCCGGGCGTCGACGCGATGTTGAGCTCTGCCTCGTCTGCCGGAACCGGATCCCCGTCCTCGTCAACAACAGTCACATTGAGGACGTGCCCCTCCGGGAGCTGTTCGTCGAGGGTCAGCCCCGACTGGGCGACGAAGTTACCGAACGAGTGAACGTCCGGCGACCCGTCGCGGACCTTGAGCGACGATTCGTTATCGAACTCGGTCGCGTAGAACGCGTATGTGTACTCGGCGCCCTCGTTCAGCGTGACGTTGAATTCGCCGGTCGCGTTCGTCGTGGTGACCATCGTCCGGCCCGTGGAGTCGCGCGACCACAGCGCGACCGTGCCGTTCGCGGCCGGAGAGCCGTCCGGCTCGGTGACCGTTCCGTTGAGTGCCACCTGCTCGGTCGTCTCGACGAATGTGAACTGCTGCTGGAGTTCGGTCGCGCTGGCGTTCGCCGTCGCCGCGCCGACCGTGTACCGGAGGCCTGCCGACGAGACCCCCTCGGGAACGCTAACCGAGACATCGAAGGTCACCGTCCCGTTCGGCCCGGTGACACCCACACGAGTGCCGCCCGGACGCTCCGGCGGCACGTACGATTCGTACGTTCTGTCCGTCGGGTAGAAGACGGAGTAGCGCCAGGTGACGGCCGCACCTTCGACCGGATCCCCGTTGCGGTCGGTAACGGTCACGGTGACCGGGGTCGACCCGCCGTCGGTAAAGCCGCCGTTGACGTTCGTCTCCACCTGGAGGCCATCGAGACCGAGATAATCAACCCACAGCGTGTTGTCGTCGACGCTAGGTGTCCGTGCACCGAGTTCGTACTCGATAGACTCCTCCGGTCCGGGAGCCGCTGGGTCGGTGATGTTCCGGACGAGCGTGCCGTTCGTCGGCTGACCGAACCCGACGAACACGTCACGGGCCGTCCTGAAGGACCGCTCCTCCGTGAGGACCAACAGCGTCCGCTCGCCCGGGGCGCTGTCAGTGGTCGCGTTCCAGTATGTTACTGTCGCGGTGAGCTGGCCGTTCTCGTAGGCCAGCTCGGGATCGGGACGGACGCCGTCGCTCCCTGTTGCTTCACGGATCTCTGGGTAGAGGTATTCGGTCTCTTCGACCGCCGTGCCATCCGGTCGGGTGACGTTCTGTACGATCGCGTACACCTGTTGCTCGCGCTCGTCGAACGAGGCGTTCACCCAGTCGGTATCGGGTGCGTCGACAGTCACCGTCGTGTCGCTGCCGTTCAGTTCAACCGTGTACACGTCGCCGCCGTCAGTGTAGAGCTTCACCGTCCGGTTGTCCGCGTAGCTGTTGGTTCGCTCGTCGTACAACGAGATACGGATGTCGTACGTGTCGTTCGGGACGATGTAGTCACCTTCGCGGTGTGTGTCCCAGTCGTAGTCGATAGAGAGCCAATACCGTTCGTTCTCTTCGGCCGGCTCCGTCCGCCGATCATGGTACGCCGAAGTCCGGCCCTCGATAGCCACTACGGCGGTCGTCGGCTCGGCACTCTCCGTGGCCGCCCGCGCAGTGACGAACCCATATCGGGCGTCCACCGGCGCGTCGACGGAGAACGTGCCGACGCCGTGGCGTTTGGGCACAGCACTTCCGTTCACGACCGTCCGTGCGGTCCGACTGGCGGAGACGTTCTTCAGTGCCGCACGGATCTCCCGCCGGTCTCGCGGGGTTAGCTCACCATGTTCGCCGCCTGTCTGGACGACCGTCTTCAGCCGATCGAGCGTCCCGGCCGGGAGTTCGCTCGACAGCGAGGCGACCATCCGGTCGGTGATCCAGGTGACCTCGTAGACCGTCGTTGCGTTCACAGCGTCGCCGTCTCGTGCGGCGTGCTGGAAGCTGAACGTCGCGGTCCCTCCGGGCGTGACGGTCGTTACCTCGGGACCGAGGCTCGTCCGGACCTCGCTCTCCGCCTCAATGTCGATCGATCCCGCACTGACGGTTCTCGTCGCGTTGCCGTAGTCCCCAGACAGTGCGAGTTGGAGACTGATGTACGGCTCGACTTCGTCGATGCGGCGCTGCGAGAAGTCGATCGTGAACGTGACCACGCCGTTCTCCGCGGTGAGATTGTTCACCGTAAATCCGGCGTCGTTCCACGGCTCGACGCCGACCGACGCGGGACCCTCGTACGGCGTCATCGACTCGTTGTCGGCGTACACGGGAATGTTGACCGTCAGCGTCGTGTTCGACCCG
This sequence comes from Halobaculum sp. EA56, assembly GCF_051195075.1. Lineage (NCBI taxonomy): Archaea > Methanobacteriati > Methanobacteriota > Halobacteria > Halobacteriales > Haloferacaceae > Halobaculum > Halobaculum sp. EA56. The sequence continues at coordinate 74,831 of NZ_JBNTJX010000012.1, read as the reverse complement.
ACGCTGTAGAAGCGGTCGTCGACCGTACGGTTCGGGAAGCCGTCGGAGGACGGGTTCCGAACCAACGACTCCACACGGGCATCACGGAGGCTGTACGACTGCGTGATCCTGTTGCCACGCTCATCGGTCACCTCGACTTGATACCTGCCGAGCCCAACCGAGAAGTTCCGAACGGCACGGCCGTCCGTGCCCGTTAGCACGGTCGCGTTAGCGACAACTGAACCGGTGTCCTCATCGATCACCCTGAACGTCACCGGCGCGTCGGTCGCGGGACGGCCGGCCGAGGAGTTCCACGCGACGGCGACCGTCTTCAGCGTCTCGTTTACCTCGCCCTCGGTCACCTGCCCCGCATCCGGAAGCCGGTCGACCGCGCTCCCGGACTCGTCCCGGGAGATGACGTGGAAATCGACGGGCCCCGAATCCTCATAGGGTCCGTCATAGACGTACGGATACAGGCTGATGTACTCGCCGGCGACAGTCCCGTACTGTGCGGAGAAGTTCTCCGCGAACTCGTAGGTGTCAGTGGACGCGTTGTATCGCTGACTCCGAACTTGGGCGCTGTAGCTCGTGCCGTCGAACGTCCGGTTGATCACCGCGCGGAACTCGGCTCCGGAGCGGTCGGGGTCACCGGTCGAGTCGTTTCGGTCGGCGTCGATGTATACTTCGATAGTCGCGTTCGCGGTACCGGCGTCGGCGAAGCCGAGTTCGAGCTCTCCGTTCAGGGCTTGTCTGTTCGCGTACCGCAAGTCCGGAGCCCCGCCGGCGTCACCCGCGGGATCGGTGACAGGCTCAACCCGGAGGTTAACGAACTCCTCCCCGGTGTCGCCGATGCCGGCGAACAGTTCCCGAACGCCTTGCGGGGGCGTTCCAGTCTCGTTTAGCCCGCCGGGGGCGGAGGCGTTTACGGCCGCCCACGCGTCGGTGACGCCAGCACCCTCAGCGGCATCCGGTTCGGGGGTTTCCTGTGCGGTCGCCCGGAGGGTGTCACGGACGTCCGCGCGGCTCATGTTCGGATTCGCCGCCAGCATCAGCGCGACCGTTCCGGAGACGTGCGGCGTCGCCATCGAGGTACCGGAGAGTCGCTCGTACTGCTGGCCGTCGCCGTCCTCCAGCGAGGAAGCTGAGAGGACCCCGACCCCGGGTGCGGTGACGGTGACGCCCGGTCTGGCATCCGACCCGTATCCGACCGGACCGCGACTGGAGAAGTATGCGACCGCCTGCGAGCGATACGCGGTCGCACCGACCGTGATCGCCGTCTCGGCCGCTCCCGGACTTCCTACCGTTCGATTTCCGAAGACCGTTCCCGAGTTCCCTGCAGCGACAACCGGGACCACGTCGTGAGTCCGAGCGATCTCGTCAACCGCATCGGAAACAATATCCGAACCGTTCGTCGGATAGACCGTAATCGTCGAGTACCGGTAGGAAACGTTCACGTCGTTGTTGTTCTGGACCGAGAGTGTCCAGTTCCCCGTTTCGTCGATACGGCCGTTCGAGGGCTTGAATTTCCGGACAATGAGTCCGGGCGGTACTTGACCGCTTTCGAACGCCCAGCCTGCGGAGTACTGGTCGAGCGACGGATTACCGCTCGGATCAAGCGTCATCACCGAGAGGTTTCGAACCGCCCGCTCTGCCCGCTGCGGCTCCGTGACGGGATCGACCGACGTGCCGTTGACCGCCGTCGGTTCCAGAATCACGAGCACGTACGATGGCTTGTACGCGGCTCCCAGGCTCTCGTTCGTTCCGACGGACGCGTTCGCCGTTACCTCGAATTCGTGGCTAGACGTGCCGGCAGCCGGTATGGTTTCGTTGCCGGGTGATTCGGTCGTGAACGGGGGGACGCCCAGCGACGCGGAAATGACGTCCGCGTTCTGTTCCGCGCTCCACTCGAAGGCCGCAATAACGTCTGAAAGGTTGCCGCTGCCGTCGGCGCCTAGCGCGCGGGCGCCGAAGAGATTTGCACCCGGTGCGACGCCGACAGCGCGTTCAGCGTCAGGACGACCGGCGATGGTTCCGGCAACGTGTGTGCCGTGTCCGTCGGGGTCGACCGGCGCCGATGCATTGTTACTGGTGAAGTCCTTCCACTTGACGACCTGCCCCTGCAGCGCGGGGTGATCGTCGTCGATCCCGGTGTCGACAACGCTGACGTTGACACCGTTGCCGGTCACGCCACGCTGTTGCACCTCGTCGGCACCGATATACTCTACACTCCACACGGCCTCGCCGCTCGTGGACTGTTCGTATCCCGTTGGCGTCGCCGAGGTGTTGTAGTCGGAGAGAATGCGGTCGACCGCTGGGATACCCGTCTCGTTCGGGTTCGAAACCGTCACCTCCCGGTCATAGACGATCCGTTCGACCGAGGGAAGTTCCGCAAGCCGGTCGATCACGTCCTCGCTTGCGCTGACGGCCAGCGCATTACGACTCCAGAAGGTCGTTACCTTGCCTGCTCGGCCAGCCTCACGCTCCTTGGAGAGGAGACTTCGAGCGCGGTCTTGTTCGCTCCGTGCGAGCTGTTTCATACGGGAACGAGCCTCCGAGGCCGAAAGCGACTCAAGCGGGAGCGACTCCTCCGGTTGCGTCTCGAAAATAACGAGCACCGGGATCCGTTCGCCTTCGTCCGCCCGCGTCATTCGGAGCCGAAGCGGCCCGGAGAGTTGTGCCCGCTCTGTTTTGTTCGAGACATCGGTCACGTCTCTCTCCGATGTCGCAGCCGACTCGGATTCCGGCGCCGAACTGATATCGGCTGTCCCCTCGGAAGCTGTCTCACCGGGAGCACCCGCCCCGACGGCCGGTGCAGCCGCACCGATCACCAACAACAGACACGCGAGAACCGCCCCCAATTGGAGTCTCGTTCGTGTCACGGTCGCTCACACGCCGGTGCGTTCCGGTCCAGTAGCTGTTCGGTATAGGTTACGTCTCGCCAGCCAGTCGGTAACAGCATTTGCGCACGGCTGGCACACATCGACTATTAAATCTACTGTACAGTCTGTAAGACTGACATTTATGTGGCAGGGCGGAGATAAAATGTACCTATCGTAAACAGATTATAAATATAGAATATTTGGAGATAAAAAAGGTAGAGACCTCATCGGTAACCGTCGACTACATTCCACGGTAGTAATGGATCAGACGCGCCTCGCAGCCCGGGTGCGCGCAACTCAACAGTCCAGGCGAGTATCGTGTGCTTGTCCGGTCACGACTGGCCAGCGAAATCGAACCGGTCGCCGAAAGTGGAACACATTGGATCGATAATACTACTAGTTGTATGGTATGATTTCGAGACGGCCATACATGGCCACAGCAGAATAGTGGACGAAATAGCTCAAAACAACACTCTATCGATGAGTTCGACTTCTTCTTCGTCGGAGATGTGCTCAGATTCCATCCACGCGTTCAGCGCCTTGTGGAGGAGTTCGGCGTCGTCAAACCGATGAACATGCGAGTCTGTCGCTCCTCCGTTGTTCCCGAGGTCCTCCTCCAACTCCGAGACGGTCTCGGAGAGGTCAGAAACCTGTTCAGAGAGGTCGTCGATTCTGTCGGAAAGGGCGGTAAACTGTTTCTCGGACAGTTCACACTGCTCGCTCGTTGCCGTCGTATCCGAGCACTCTCTCCCATCTATGTGTCCGCTATCTTCGGAGCTGGTTCCCGTGGTCTCGTCGAACAGTTCGGCGGTGAACGTCTCGCGGTCCGCCCATTCGAACCCGGGAACGGCGTTCGCTCTGACGGAGATCGTCGCTCTCGACACGTCCAGCAGGTCCGCGAGTTCAGCCTGTGTTGCCGACGGATTGTGATAGATCGCCTCCAGCGTCTCGTACTGCTCTTGAGTCAACTCCGACGTCGATATCGGCACCGCCGCTTCTGAGTCGGCCTCCGGATCTGTTAGATCCACAGCAGCGTCCGACTGATGGGCCGGAGCGTCCCCCGAGTTGGACGCCGGGTCATCGGTCATCGACCCCGGATCGGATGCCGACTCCTCCGAGGATTCGTCTCCGGAGTCACCCGAGTCGTCAGTTGAACGTTCACTGTGGTCATGATCGACGTCTTCAGACTTCACTCCAGTCCCCGCGTCGGTTGCTTTCGGATCTCCCACGTGCGTATCGTTTCCCGACCCGCTCTCGTCGTTGTTGTTTCCCGACGAACTCCCGCCGTCAATCGGATCGGCCGCCGCATCGGAGTCGGATTGTTCGTCTTTGGTCGCCGCGGAGCGGTTCCCTGCGAGTTCGGGGTCGTCTCCCGTCGATTCGGGTCCCTTTTCCGCGGGGGACTCAGCTGTCGGCGTCGAAAGTTCAGTTGAAGCGACTGTGTACGCCTCGGCCGGTTCGGAAGATTTGGACTCGTCGGAGGCACTCGTGTCGGATCCTGGATCGCCGTACTCGTTCAACACAGATTCCACCAGTTCCGGAGACGCACCCGCGACCTCCGCAGCCAGGTCGTCGATCGACATCGAGGGGTTCGACTCCGCCTGGTCGAGGATCTGTTTGTGGATCGTTGCACGGGGCACCGAATTCCGTGAGAAATTGCTGCTCATGCTTGGCTCCCCCAGCGTGCGGATGGTGGCATCCAGTATCTCGGAGCAACAGCGACAGCATATATTTGTCTCAAAATTGTCGCGATCCGGTATAGAAACTAATTACAGGCTATTATCAAATTGTAAGTACACGACATCGATATATCATCTCGGTCGTCTCTTCAGAGACCACGTATTTCCGTTCGCTACCTCTCAACAACGCGTTCCGGTGTCTCCTCGCGGAACCGTGACGACAATCGGGTCGTGTCCTCCGGCGGCATACACGAGCGAGCGTTCGGCTTTCCACCGCCGGTAGGTGTTCGGTTCGATGGTCTCCGGCGCCCCCGGGAACAAATGAGCGCCGGTCGTGGTCCAGGACCGCTGTGCGACGACCGGACAGTCCGGGACCGGCCCGCCCCGCAACCACGAGGCGGCAGGCGAGACGGAGGCGTTGACGCCGCCGAAGTAGTTGGCTGGGATCCGGACCTGCGTGTGAGAGCTGGTCCATTGACCGGCAAGATATCGAGCGCTGAACGTTCCCGCGGCGAACTCGGATTCGGTGGTCGTACTGGGGTAGGATCCGGTGTCGAGGTTCACGTATGCCACCGGAAGTGTCGCCACGAGCGTAAACACGAACAAGACGACGATCGCCGGACGGCCGTACCGAGCCAGAAGCCGACCGGACCGCGATCGAAGGGCGTCCCGTGCGGGATGGAGGTCAGCAACGACACCGCTCGCAAGGACCAATACGGGGAGATGGAAATGCGTCTGTGCGCGCAGCGCCGTCGCGAAGTACTCTGGGGTCAATCCCGCGGTCAGCGAGAAGAGGATCTGTATTATGGGAGCGACGAACATCGCGAGCAAAACCGGTTCGACCGGGCCGATCCGGCCGAAGCGGTGTGCACCGACTGCCGCGAGCACTGCAGGGACCGCAAGCGGGAGCACTAGCCACAACACGATCCGCGGCGTCGCGGCGGTTCCCGGGAAGACGACGACCCGTGCGTTGACGGCGATCACGCCGAAGACGACGACGAGCGGGACGAACGCGACCGCGCGACGCAGCCGTCGGGACGTGCGTTGGAACCACGGGACGAACACGACTAACACGATGAGCCATGCGAGAAACAGCCCCGGCGAGGACTGTACCCGGTCGACGTATGGGACGACAAGCTGCGTCTCCGAGCCCGCCCAAGCGTAGTACCCAACGAAATACGCGGCGAACCCGCCGACGAGCGCGACGACGCCGAGTGTCCCGCGAGTGAGCGGCCGACCGACTAGATACCCGGCGACTAAGGCGAGCAACACGAGGGCAGCGATCAGTGTGCTGAAGGTGTGTGTGAGCGGAAGCGCGACCAGCAGGCTCCCCGCAACGACGAGCCACGCCGGTCGTTCACTGATTGCGTAGCAGTGCACCACGAGCGCCGCCAACGGGATCGTGACCAACGTGATCGCGTCGTCGTCGGGGACGCCCGTCCGGCGAACGAACACCCCTTCGACAGCCAGCGCGAGGGCCGCGAGGACAGCCGCTCGTCGTCTGCGGGACGATGACCACCCCAAACTGTCTCCTAAACGCCGGGCGAACGCAACCCCGAGAAGAACCCCGGTCGCCCCAACCGTTGCGTACAGCGGTTGGGCGAGTCGCAACGGCTGAACTGACGTGATCAGACTCCCGGTCGAGAGCAATACCGTCGAGACCAACGCGTCCGCTCGAAACCCCGCGAGAGGAAGTCCACCCGTGACGATCGTCCGGCGAGCGTGGCGTGCATATACGAGACCATCGAGGGTCGCCGGGAGCGAACTCCACCAGAGCGGAAACAGTCGCGTTCCGAGTCCGATCACCAGACAGGCACCGATAGCGACGATCCGTCGGGATCGACTACTCGTCATCGTAGTCACCTCCTCGCTCGCCGGGAGGAGCGATCCCGGACTCGTCACGGACCAATCGGCTGGGCGACATCGAGAGCAACGAGCCGGTCGCCAGCGCGGCACCGAGGAGGGTCAACACGATACCTCCGACGGCAGCGCCGAGCAGAACTGTCGGCGAGCCCGTCGGTCGGAGGCGGATCCCGAACACGGTGAGGTAGCCGAACGCGTCCGCCACGCGGAGTCCGATGAGTCCCAGTGGGACCGCGATCGACACCGAACACAGGCCGATGCTGAGGGCATCGCTCAGTACGATGCGCGTCACGCGGACCGGTGACGCTCCCGTGGCTCGGTAGATCCCGATCGTCCGCCTCCGACCGTGGACCGCTCGGGCAAACGTCGCGGTCGTCCCTCCGACCGTGAGCGCCCCAGCGAGCACGAGTACGGTTCCGAAGACGAGCTGAAGGTTCCCGAACGCCGCCTCGATAGCTCGACCGATACCCGACGTACCGGTGCGTCCATCGGTAGCGAGAGCGGCCGCGATCCGATCGTCGCCGGTGACCCGGTATCGTTCGGTCGCGATCGTCACCCCGTCAACTCGAAGCGAGATGTCGTACGTCCCGGGAGGTTGCTGCGGTAGCCGCGTCGAGATCGTCTCCTCACCACCCGGAGGGATCGAGACCGACCGAGTGATGCTGCGGTCGGGTCCGGTGAGTTCGACGGTATCGACTACGACGGTCCGGTTCCAGGGGTTCACCAACCGGGCCGTAACCGTCGGCCTCGTGAGGAGGTCCGGTGTCGTCGGGGAGAGCGAGACGGACCCGACCGGGTGACGGTCGACACCGTCCGTGACTCGTGTTACGGCTCGTCCCGTTCGGTCGCCGCTTGTGACGCGAACATCGAGCGACCCTGGCTCGCCGGTCGGTATCGCGGCGACTCCGTCGGTGCCGGTGCGAGTCGTCCGGTTCCCGACGGTTACTGTCGCGTTCGGAACGGGATCGCCGTTCGGATCACGAACAGTCAGTAGAAGGGTCGCGTTCGGCGGGACACGGTCGGGCAGCGGGACGATCGAGAGCGACCCGGAATCGGCCGTCGCGTTGCCGACGAGAATGGAGCGGGAGCGGTCGCCCGCACGGAGGGCGCGTTTGCCGGCCGTCCCCGCAGAGAGGACGAGTTCGATCGTGGTCTGTTCGCCGGGTTCGATCGAAACCGACCGATCAAGTGTCTGCCCGTCGAACGAGACGGCGACGGTCGTGTCGATCGCTCGTTCGCGTTGGTTCTCTACGGTGATCCAGGCGGTGAACGATTCGTTCACCGCCACTCGTTCTGGCGCCCGTATGTCGACGACCGTGATGGCGTCATCCCCGATCGACACGTTCGGGAGCCGGTCTGCCCGGACGAACTGGGCCGTTCCGTCGGGTTTGTTGGCCAGTTGACGACCCGTCGCCAACGGGACGATCACGTGGTCATCGAACGGGCCGGGCGCCCGATACACTCCGACGACTTCCACGCGAGCCAATCCGTCCCGCGTCGACCCTCCGAGCGTTATGTGGTCGCCCCGTTCCACGCCCAAGGTCTGTGAGAGATCCGCCCCGATCACGGCCTCGTTCGGCGAGGCCGGTGCCTGCCCGCGGAGCACCGACACGTCGGTCACGGAGGTGAACGCGGTATAGTTCGCCGCGCGTACCGTGTACGTCCGTCCGTCGGAGACCTGAAACAGTAGGATCTCCGGGCTGGCGTCGATCCCCTCGGCCCGAAGCGCGTCAGCATACGTAACCGGGACCGTACTCGCAACGGGATGAGGAGATCCGGGTTGCGTGATTGTGGCCCCGTCGCCGGCAGTCAACGGGGTAATAACGCCAGCCATCGAGGATACCAGCACGACGAACACCACGAACGTCGTGAGCGTCGCCGTCGTCGGAACGATCGTCCGTACGTCGATCACGGTCGGAGTGAGAGAGGTGTGCACGCGGCCGACGAACCTTCGGTCGGCTGAGCGAGACGGTGTTCGATCGACGGGGCCGAAGGGCCTGCGGCGGGTCGTCTGCCAGGCGGCGCCCACGCCGCTCACGATCCCCAGAAGGATCACGGATCCAACGATCGGGACGAGCACAGTCGCCACAGCAGGTGTAACTGTGGGAGACAGCGAGGTAGGAAGGCCGGCAAAAACGGCCACGTTGATTGCCGCGTTGACCCCGATCACCCCGAACGCGTAGCCGAGAGCCGCTCCGGTCGCCGTGAGGACGCCCGCGCGGACCCCGAACAGGGCGAGCAGAGTTCGATCTCGACCACCGGTCGCGCGGATGACCCGGATGGTGTCCGACCGATCACGTATCGTCATCCGAGTGATACTATAGATGACGACGCCGATTAATAACCCGCTTCCGATCACTGCCGTTCCAAGGGCAGCGAGCGCCTCGCGGGTGCCGAACACGAAGAACGCGAGTGCCGTCCGCAGCGGGACGCCGGTTCGGGGCACGGAATCCGACGGCACCGGGCGGACGACGAACGCGCCGGTCGGGCCGAGATGTCGAACCGTAGATATATTGGCGAGGTACCAGTGGCTTGGGATGATCGACGCGCTCTCGCGGGGAGACACGGTTATCACGATGCTGCCGCGCTCGCCCGCTAGCCGAACATCCGTTGCGGTATCGATCCCGCCGACGGTCGCGCCGTTCGACGGACCGAGACTACCCAACGTCGGGACAGGCTCCTCCGGTCGAGCGAGAACGTACCGACGGTCGCCTCTCGAGCTAGTCACGACCGCGAACGGAAGCACGGACGCGTTCAGCGGGGCCGCAGCCATCGCGGCGTCAATAGTGTCGTGTGTCGTCACCGTGGTGGTCGCCCCGTACTCCGCGGCGATCGCGCTCGTCTGCCCCCCCGCGACGACAATCAATAACGCGGTACCACAGAGGAACGCGACACCGAGCGAGACGACGAGGATCGCTAGCTTGTCCCGCCGGGACCACCGACCGAGAAGCAGTCGCCGATACGTCATCTAGTCAACTCGTACGAAGCCCGACCGACGCCGTCCTCGCCACCGATGCCTCCGTTCGGTAGCACGTATCGCGTTAGTCAGCGTCGTATCAGAATAAAAATCTTCGTTATTCGTACGGTCGGGGTGTGGTCGACCGCAGCGTTTTACCCGCTTCTCATCACACGGAGTGACGTGGCGTCCCGGCGCCCCTACGACGACACCAAGTCGCTGCTCGCGGCGATCCTCGGGATCCCCGCGCTCGCGGGGTTCGTCTACCTCCTGCTCGTGCTCGTCAACGTCGTCTGGCGCGACTACGGCCTCGGCGCCGGCGCCGCGGTCTTCGTCGTCGGGTTCGTCGCGCTGTCGTACGGCTCCTTCCGCGCGGTCGAGTTGGTCCGGGCCTCCGGGGGTCGGTAGGACCGCGACCGCGGGGCCGTCCCTCAAAACCTTTACGCCGATTCGAGTAAACGGCCACGCATGGGCAGGAACTACGACTCGCTGCACGACCCCAACGCGGAGTACACGATGCGGGAACTCTCCGGGGAGACGATGGGCGTGACGGCGAAGCGCGGCGGCGGGCGCGACGTGGAGATCACCGACGTGCAGTGCACGATGGTCGACGGCAACTTCCCGTGGACGCTCGTGCGCGTGTACACGGACGCGGGCGTCGTCGGCACGGGCGAGGCCTACTGGGGGGCGGGCGTTCCCGAGCTCATCGAGCGGATGACGCCGTTCCTCGTCGGGGAGAACCCGCTGGACATCGACCGGCTGTACGAGCACCTCGTCCAGAAGATGTCCGGGGAGGGGAGCGTCGAGGGCGTCACCGTCACCGCCATCTCGGGCATCGAGATCGCCCTCCACGACCTCGCGGGCAAGATCCTGGAGGTCCCGGCCTACCAGCTGCTCGGCGGGAAGTACCGCGACGAGATGCGCGTCTACTGCGACTGCCACACCGAGGCGGAGGCGGATCCGGAGGCGTGCGCGGACGAGGCCGAGCGCGTCGTCGAGGAGCTGGGCTACGACGCGCTGAAGTTCGACCTCGACGTGCCGTCGGGCTTCGAGAAGGACCGCGCGAACCGACACCTCCGGCCGGGCGAGATCCGCCACAAGGCCGAGATCGTCGAGCGGGTGACCGAGCGCGTGAAGGACCGCGCCGACGTCGCCTTCGACTGCCACTGGACGTTCTCGGGCGGCTCGGCCAAGCGCCTCGCGGACGCCATCGAGGAGTACGACGTGTGGTGGCTCGAGGACCCCGTCCCGCCGGAGAACCTCGAGGTGCAGGAGGAGGTCACGAAGTCCACGGTCACGCCGATCACGGTCGGCGAGAACCGCTACCGCGTGACCGAGGAGCGCCGCCTCATCGAGAACCAGGCGGTCGACATCATCGCGCCCGACCTGCCCAAGGTCGGCGGCATGCGCGAGACCCGCAAGATCGCGGACGTGGCCAACCAGTACTACGTCCCGGTCGCGATGCACAACGTCTCCTCGCCGGTGGCGACGGTCGCGAGCGCCCACGTCGGCGCGGCGATCCCGAACTCGCTGGCCGTCGAGTACCACTCCTACGAGCTCGGCTGGTGGGAGGACCTGGTCGAGGAGGACGTGATCGAGGAGGGCTACATCACGATCCCCGAGGAGCCCGGCCTCGGCGTCACGCTGGACATGGACGCCGTCGAGGAGCACATGGTCGACGGCGAAACCCTGTTCGATGAGGCGTGAGCCTCATCGAGCTCGCCGAGCTTGCTCGGGGAAGTTCGATCCGGCGTGAACCGGATCGGGCTCGCTGAACGGCGTTCGGCGTAGTTCGGCGCCGGGTGGTTCTCCGGACTCGCCGACCGGCACCGCCCCGCCTACGTCGCCGTCGCGTCGACGGCCGGGAGCGTCGCCGTCACCCGACCGCCCTCCGCGGTTCCGGACTCGACCGCGAGCCGGCCCCCGTCGTATTCGACGATCCACTTGGCGAGCCACAGCCCGAGCCCGTCGCTGTGGTCGAGTTGCGTCTCGGTCCGGTCCTCGTTGATCAGCGCGCGCTCGCGCTCCGGGAAGCCGTCGCCGTCGTCACGTATCTCCAGGCGGACCTCGTCGCCCGTCCGCGAGCCCTCGACCGCGACCGACGGCGAGTCGCCGCCGTGCTCGAACGCGTTCTCGACCAGTTCATCCAGCGCCGTCCCGAGATGGTCGCCCGCGGCCACGCGGAGGTCGGCGCCGAGGTCGACCGACAACTCGCCGCGGGGGTGCTCGGACTCCCACCCGTCGCGACGCTCCCCGACGAGCGCCGTCAGGTCGACCGCGGCGCGGCCGTCGTCGCCGTCGAGGAGGTCGTCGATGACCGCGATGCGTTCGTTGGTATCCGCGAGTTCCGACCCGATATCGGCGATCCGCTCCCCGACGTCTCCGGGGTCGACCGCGTCGCCGCCGCCGCCCGACGCGACGAGCTGCTCGCCGTACCCGAGCAGGAGCTGCGCGTGGTGCTTCAGGTCGTGGCGGACGAAGCGGTTCACCACCGCCGCCTTCTGTCGCTGCCTCGCCACGGTCCGGGCCCGGATCCGGCGCACGTCGTTGAAGCCGATGAGGACGTGCGCGAAGGCGCTGACCCCCACGACGACGCCCCCCGTCAGCAGCGGCGCGGTCACGCGGCCGCCGGTCGCGGCCTGGTACGCCGCCACGAGCGCGAGCACCGCCGTCGTCACAACCACCCCGAGCGTGTTCCAGCCGGCCACCCGGAGGAGGTGGTCCGAGTCGACGTCCGTCCGGTACATCGCCGGACCGCCGACGGCGAAGGCGACGCCCAGCAGCAGCGTCGCGCCCGCGACGATCCCCCCCGCAGTTCCCGAGACACCGAGCCACAGTCGGCGGACCGCGATCGCGGCCAGCCCGATCCCGGTCGCGCTGACGACTCCCGCCGCCGCGACCCGTTTCGCGTCCATGGTCGCCGCGAGCCGATCCGGGTTCAAAACCGCGTCGGTCGCGGTATCGACGGCGAGAACCGACCGGGCGTGGCGACCGCCGCGTGCGCGCTCGCCGCGGCGGTTGTCCCGTCTCCTCCCGTCTCGTCTCCTGCCCTCCCGTCAATTCCGGCGGGTCCGATAGCTCCGTGGACCCGGATACCGGCGCCACGGGCCGGATGGGTCGCGTTTTTGCGACGGCGGGTGCAACGTGATTCCATGCCACACCACGGGCACGACACCGACCGCGAGGAGTACTCGGTCGACCACCGGCTCTCCGACGCCGACCGGAACATCCACTCGGCGTGGGACAACTCCCTGGAGCCGGCGCTGACGGTCGAGGACGGCGACGTGGTCCGCTTCGAGTGCCGCGACGCGGTGGACCGCCAGATCGACGTGGAGACCACCGCCGAGGACGTGACGGACGTGAGCTTCGACCCCGTCCACCCCCTGACCGGGCCGGTGTACGTCGAGGGCGCCGAGCCGGGCGACGTCCTCGAGGTCGAACTGCTGGACCTCCAGCACAAGGGGTGGGGGTACAACCTCTACTTCCCCGGCGACATGGAACTGGGCCTGCTCCCCGAGGACTTCGACGAGCCGGGCATCCACATCTGGGACCTGGAGGGCGACGTCGGGAAGTTCGTCAACGGCATCGAGGTGCCGCTGGACCCGTTCCCGGGCGTCATCGGCAACGCCCCCGCCGAGGCCGGCGAACACGACACGCTCCCGCCGCGCTCGGTCGGCGGCAACATGGACGTGAAGCACATGACCGCCGGGTCGACCGTCTACCTCCCGGTGGAGGTGGAGGGCGCGCTCTTCTCGACGGGCGACTGCCACGCCGCCCAGGGCGACGGCGAGGTGTGCGTCACGGGCGTGGAGGCGCCGATGTTCGTCACCGCGCGGTTCCGCGTCCGGAAGGACATGGACATCGAACAGCCCGAACTCGCCACCTCCGGGCCGTTCACGCCCACCGGCGTCGACGAGCCGATGTACGCGACGACCGGCATCGACTCGGACCTGATGGAGGCGACGAAGAAGGCCACCCGGCACATGATCACGCACCTCGCGGAGCACCGGGGGCTCACCCGCGGGGAGGCGTACCTGCTGTGCTCGGCGGCGATGGACCTCAAGATCAGCGAGGTGGTCGACGCGCCCAACTGGACGGTGACCGCCTACATCCCCGAGAGCATCTTCCCGGACGAGGGGGCGGACTGAACGTCGAGCCGCCACCCCGCCCACAGCAGCGAGGCGACGAGCAGGAGGATCGCGGCGGGCCGCAGCCACGCGATCGCCGTCAGCGCCGTGCTCGTCGCCTGAAGCCCGAGGACGATGAACACCAGCGGGCCGCAGCAGGCCGTCCCCGACAGCAGCGCCGGCAGACCCGCCGCCAGCCCCGAGGCGGGAGAGATGTCACAGACGGTCGGCCGTCGCCACGCCAGCGCCGACAGCGCCAGGTTCGCGCCGACGAGGAGTCCGATGGCGACGGCGACCGCGAGCGTCCCGGGCACGAGCAGGTACTCGACGGGACCGACCGCGACGAGCGCGACCCCCTCGCCCGCGAGCGCGCGTGTCAGCGGCGCCGCCACGACGGTCACGGAGACGGCGCCGGCGTCAGCGCCCGCACCGGCCGTGCGCGAGACGACCCCGAGGTCGCCGACGGCGACGGCGTACACGAGCGTGTAGACGACCGTGGCCGCGGCCAGCACCGCCGCCGCGACGGGGTCGGCGAGCGCGGCGGCGAGCCCCCGGCGGGTCCGCGCCGCCGCCGTCGCGACGACGGCGACCGGACTCCGTCCGCCCGCGGTCTCGTGCTCACGCGACATACGCGGTCTCCGGGTAGAAGCCGCCCCAGGCGTGCCACATCGCGTCGAAGGCGTAGACGCGCTCCAGCGGCAGGTCGCCCGCGCGGTAGGGCTCGCCGTCGACGACGAACCGCCCCGGCTCCTCGCCGGCGGTCACGCTCGCGCCGTCCCGACGGTACACCCACCCGGTGTCGAGGCCCGGGTCGTACGCCGCCAGGAAGCCGTCGTCGTCGCTTCCGCCGCCGTCCGTTTCGAGCAGCCCACGCTCCCGGAGCGCGGGCTTGTCGAACGCGACGGCGCGGTCGGCGGTCCGGGCCCCGATCACGACCCGCTTCGGCTCGTCCAGCGTCTCGGTCCACCCCTCGTCGAGCGTCGGGAACAGCGTCCGGCCGCCGCCGTAGTAGCCGCTGGTGGGGTTGTAGTTGCCGTACGGGTCCGAGCCGTACCGCTTGGCGTAGCCGGTGTCCTCGGTCATCACGAGCGTGTCCGGGTGCGCGTCGCGCCACCTGCCCCACGTCGTCCACGTCAACCGGAACTCCCGGAGCTGGTCGCCCTCCCGGGGGCCGTCGACGGCGGTCGCCAGGATCTGCGGCCACCGGGAGTCGGTCGCGCGGTCGTACATGACGAGGTTGTTGTTCACCAGTTTCCCCGATACGCCGAAGGTGGTGTCGCCGCGGTCGAAGCCCATCGCGGTGCCCGTGAGCGGGCAGTAGGAGACGGCGACCGGCCTGCCGTCGAGCGTGTCGTTCGTTATCTCGTGCCAGACGAGGACGTCCTGCGGGTACGCCTTCACGTCCTCCTCGCCGGCGTACCCGAACACCACGTCGTCGTCCGCGACGGGGACCTCCCCGGCGGGCGCGAACTGCGGGTCGTCGACCGAGGGGATGCCGTCCTTGCCCGGGCCGCCGGAGACGGTCGCCTCCCGGAGCGTCTCCCGGTCCCACGGCTGGTACAGCGGCGTCTCGCGCGTCGGCGGCCCCGACGCGGCGGACCCGGCCGACGCCTCGGGGTCGCCGCCGTCGCTGCCGAGTATCCGCCCCGAACAGCCCGCCAGTCCCGCCGCCCCGGCGAGGCCGGCGGCCCGGAGGAGCCCCCTCCGCGTGGGTCTGTGTGACATACCACGAGGTACGGCCAGCGTCCGGAAAGCGGTGGTCCGGTCGTGCGAGCAGCCCGCACGGGGCGGCGACCGCCCCTCGACGGCGCCCTCACCTCCCCAGCGACTCCCTCAGCCGGTCGACGATCCGGCGGCCCTCGTCGCGTGGGTCCCCCTCCAGCACCTCGACCCCGTCGCCGACGGCGACCGCGCCGGGCTCGATCACGTCCGCACAGATCCCGCCGCGACGACCCTTGAGGGCCCGGGCGACCCCCTCCTCGCCGGCGACCTGCTCGACGTGGGCACACGGCGGGCGCGGGCGGGTCCCGTTGAGAACTGCTCCCGCGTCCGCGTCGCCGAGGCGGAACGTCGCCCCGAGGAGCGCGTCCAGGTCCGCGCCGCGGACGACGACGTTGCGGCGGTGGCGGCCGTCCGTGAGGTCGATGCCGAGGTCGTCGCGGATCGTCCCCAGGGCCTCGGCGGCGACGAGCGTCACCTCGCACACGTCAAACGGCGAGTAGTAGCCGGTGCCCGCCAGGTAGCGGTCCCCCTCGATGCCGCCCTCGACGAGGCGGACGCGGTCGTGCTCGACCATCGGGGCGGAGTCCTCGGGGGCGGTGAACAGGGCCTCGACGCGGGCGTTCATACCCGGTTCAGGGGCTCGCGGCGCAAAAGAGTACGGCGGGGGCGACGGGCGCGAGGGTGCACTGCGAGTACGGCGTGTCCGTACCCGACGATCCGGGACGGACCGTGACCGCACCGCCGCCGCGACGCGCCCGTCACCCCGCGCCGGCACAACCGTTTTGCCCTCCGGTACCGCCGTGGCACCCGTGCAGGTGACCGTGCTCGGGACCGGAGCCGCCGTCCCCGACGGCGACCGGTATCAGGCGGGGCTCGTCGTGGGGGCGGCGGACCGGCCGGACCCGCTCCTGATCGACTGCGGCGCCGGGACGATCCACCGCCTCGTGCAGGCGGGGTACGACCCCGCGGCGATAGACACGCTCCTGCTGACGCACCACCACCTCGACCACGTCGCCGACGTCCCGTCGCTGCTCAAGGCCCGACTGCTCCGCGGCGACACCGGGTTCACCGTCCTCGGGCCGCCCGGGACCGAGGCGTACCTCTCGCCGCTGCTGTCCGTCGACCGGCTGGCCGAGCGGTGCGAGGTGGCGGTCCGCGGGCTCGACGGGTCGCCGTTCTCGGCGGCGGGGCGGTCGATCGCCGCCTGCGAGACGGAACACTCGGCGACCGGGTTCGCCTACCGCGTCGACGACGCGTTCACGTTCAGCGGCGACACCGAGGCCTCCGGGCGGGTCGCCGCGTTCGCCGACGGGTCGGACGTGCTCGTCCACGACTGCGCGTACCCCGACGAGTCGGCGTCGAACCACGCGACGCCCGCGGCGCTCGGCCGGGCGCTCGCGGGCGTCGACGTCGGACGGGTGTACCTCACGCACCTGTACCCGGAGGCGGCCGACGCCGCCGAGGAGATGTGTCGGACCGTGAGCGAACACGCGGGCGTGGAGACACACGTCGCGGAGGACCTCCAGGTCATCGAGGTCCCCGGAGGAACGGAGGGACGATGACGGACCGGACGGTCACGACGGCCGTGGTCCTGGCCGCCGGGGAGGGGACGCGCCTGCGGCCGCGGACCGCGGACCGACCCAAGCCGCTCGTCGAGGTCGACGGGACGCCGATCCTGACGCGCTGTTTCGAGACGCTGATCGACCTCGGGATCCGCGAGGCCGTGGTCGTCGTCGGGTACCGGCACGAGGCGATCGTCGAGCGGTACGGGGCCGCCTACCGGGACCTGGACGTCCAGTACGCCCACCAGGCCGAGCGGGACGGCCTCGCTCACGCGGTCCTCGCGGCCGAGGGGCACGTCGACGCCGACTTCGTCGTCGTGAACGGCGACAACGTCTACTCGGCGAACCTGCCGGCGGCGCTGGATCGACACGCCGAGTCGACCGCCGACGTCACCTTCCCGGTCGAGGAGGTGCCCCGCGAGGAGGCGGGTGGGGGCGCGGTCTGCGAACTCGACGACGACGGGGCCGTCACGGGGCTGGTCGAGAAGCCGGACGACCCGCCCTCGACCCTCGTCCCGGCGGCGTTCTACGTCCTCCCGCCGGAGGTCTTCCCGGCGTGTCGGATCGTCCGCCCCTCGGAGCGCGGCGAGTACGAACTCGCGGACGCGATCGACCTGTTGATCCACGCCGGGTACCGGGTGGAGACGGTCCCGTTCGAGGGGTGGAAGGTGAACGTCAACACGGAGGACGACATCGAGCGGGCCGAGCGGCTGCTGGCGCGGGAGGGGTGAAGGGGTCGGCGCCGATCCCGCGGTCGCGTCACGGGCTCACCGATACCCGAGGTGGGCGAGCCGTTCGAGCGGTTCCTCCTCCCCGGCCGCCGACCCGGTCCCCCGGGGCGGGTCCGAGGTGACCTCGCGGCGCTCCTCGAAGTCGGTCTCCAGCCAGGGGACGGTGACGAGCTTCCCGGTGTAGACCCCCTCGGGGTGCCCGTACCCCCGGAGCGGAACCGGCCAGGCGAACTCCCCGAGGAGGTTCCCGTGATCGGAGGTGACGACCGTCTTTCCGGTCAGTTCGGCGCACAGGTCGCGGACGAACGGGAGCACGAGTTCGAGGTTCTCCCGGTACGCCCGCCACACGCGCTCCGCGGAGAGCTCGCCGTCTCTGAGTCGCGCCCACACCTTCTTTCCGGGGGCGGGTTCCGCCCCGGA
Source organism: Halobaculum sp. EA56 (assembly GCF_051195075.1). Classification (NCBI taxonomy): domain Archaea; kingdom Methanobacteriati; phylum Methanobacteriota; class Halobacteria; order Halobacteriales; family Haloferacaceae; genus Halobaculum; species Halobaculum sp. EA56. The sequence goes on along the minus strand of NZ_JBNTJX010000012.1, from coordinate 56,913 downwards.
GAGCTTGTCGTACGCCGTCATCCCGGACTCCGTGATACCCAGGCCGGTCTCGCCGATGAACGGCTGATGCGGCTGGATGAAGTGTCCGATGACCCGTTTGTTCGGGTACTCGGCGTGGGCGTCTCTGATCGCGTCCGCGACGGGGGTCGGCCGGACCGTGTTCACCTCCCCGTCCCAGTGGTCCTCCCAGACATCCACGACCGCGTGGAACACGGCGTCCAGGTCGACGCTACACCACTCGTCGACCCTGGGTACCGGGTTGGCGGTCACGTACACCGTGTCGTGGTGCGTCGTGCCCGCGAAGTTCTCCTCGAAGAACTCGGCGGTACACGAGCCCCTGGAGGTTCGGGACTCGAGCGGGCGTGAGAAGCCGTGTACCTCCGCGAAGAGGTCGTAGCGACACGCGTCCAGAACTAGGAGCGTGTCCCAGTCCTCCCCCATCACCGCCGTTCCGCGCCGCGGGACGATCGAGAAGTACTTGCGGATCACCGACTCCCTGACGTCGGCGAGGGACGTGCCGTTCGGATACCGAGGGTCGCTCCGGGCCTGCACGGCTGTCCGTGTCCGCGTTCGCGACCATAGTTAGTTCTCGGCTTCGGGTCCCGTCCCGAGTTAAGAGCCCCCTGAACGCGTCGCCGGTCGGGGCCGACGCACGGATGCGTCGGGTCGGCGGCGGCTCAGGGCCAGTTGCCGTTGTCCATGAACGCGTCGACCACCCGCTGGATGGCGACGACGTACGCTGCCGTCCGGAAGTTCGGCACGTCGAGCGCCTCGTAGCACTCGGTGAGGTCGTCGAACGCCGAGACGATGTGGCGCTCCAGTTCCTCGTTGACCTTCTCCTCGGACCAGTAGAAGCGCTGGCGGTTCTGCACCCACTCGAAGTAGCTGACGGTGACGCCCCCCGCGTTCGCGAGGATGTCCGGGAACACGTGGACGTCGGACTCGGTGAGCACGTCGTCGGCGTCGGGCGTGAGCGGGCCGTTCGCGGCCTCGACGATCACGTCCGCCTCGACGTCGCGGGCGAGGTCGGCGTCGATGGCGTTCTCCAGAGCCGCAGGGACGAGCAGGTCCACGTCGAGGGTGAGCAGGTCCTCGTTGGAGAACTCCTCGTCGGCGTCGGGGTAGCCCGAGACGGAGCCCGTCTCGTTCTTGTGGGCCTTCACGTCGCGGGCGTCGAGGCCGTCCTCGGCGTACACCGCGCCCGAGGAGTCGGAGACGGCGACGATGTCGGCGCCGAGGTCCTCGATGAGGTAGGCGGCGATGTGGCCGGCGTTGCCGTATCCCTGCACGGCGACGCTGGCGCCCTCCATGTCCGTGCCGAGGTAGTCGAACGCCTCGCGGGCCGTGAGCATCACCGAGCGCCCGGTCGCCTCGACGCGCCCCTCGGAGCCGCCCGCCTCCAGCGACTTGCCGGTGACGACGCCGGGCTCGGTCGTCCCCTCCAGCGTCTCGTAGGTGTCCTTGATCCAGTTCATCTCCCGCTGGCCCGTGTTCACGTCGGGGGCGGGGATGTCGCGGTCCTCGCCGATGAGCGGGCGGAGTTCCTCGGCGAACGAACGGGTGACGCGCTCCAGCTCCGACGCCGAGTGGTCGGAGGGGTCGATCACGATCCCGCCCTTGCCGCCGCCGTAGGGGATGTCGACGGTCGCACACTTGTACACCATCCACCCGGACAGCGCCTTCACCTCGTCGCGCGTGACGCCGGGGTGATAGCGGATCCCGCCCTTGTACGGCCCGCGGTCGCCGTTGAACTGCGAGCGGAACGCGCGGAAGCGCTCGATGGACCCGTCGTCCATGTCGACCGAGAGGTTCAGCTCGAGCACCCGTTCGGGGTTCTTCAGCCGGTCGATCACGTCGTCGCCGACGTCGAGGTAGGCCGCGGCGTCGTCGATCTGTTCCTGGAGGCTCTCGAAGGGGTTCGCCTCGTCACCGGACATACCTGATCGGCCATCGGCGCCGTTCTTAACCGTGCCGAATCAATACCATGCATATACCTTATAGTACCTAAAATTCACATCTATCGGACGGGGTCACGTCCGGCCCTCCGTCCGGTCGTCGCCGGCGACGCCGAACGGCCGTGTCGGGGGTCGAGGGGCCGCCGCGGCGACGCTTGGCGGGTCGGCCGCCGGTCTCCCGTCCCGGCCGATCGGGGGGCTCCGGGCCGATCCCGCCCGAACCTGGCCGTTCCCATTGTGGTTATATCCCTTAGTCGAATGAATACCATCAATATTAAATCCGCCAGCGCTGGACGGGGCGGTATCGACCCCGCCGCGTCCGGCGGCGGCCGACACACCACCATGTCAACCGGAACCGCAGACTCCGCCGAGAACCGGCCCGCGACGAACGACGACGCCGACCCCGAGAGCGCGCTCGCGACGGCCCGGCGGCAACTGGAGCACGCCGCCGTCCACCTCGACGTCGACCCCGGCGTCATCGAGCGGCTGAAGCACCCGACGACGGTCCACCGCGTCGCGGTGCCGCTGGAACGTGACGACGGCTCCGTCGAGGTGTTCACGGGGTACCGCGCCCAGCACGACGACGTGCGCGGCCCGTACAAGGGCGGCCTCCGGTTCCACCCGGAGGTCAGCGAGGAGGAGTGCGTGGGCCTGTCGATGTGGATGACCTGGAAGTGCGCCGTGATGGACCTCCCCTTCGGCGGCGGGAAGGGCGGCATCGTCGCCGACCCCAAGCGGCTGTCGGACGGGGAGCGGGAGCGGCTGACCCGGCGGTTCGCCGAGGAACTCCGCCCGTTCGTCGGGCCGAAGAAGGACATCCCCGCGCCCGACATGGGCACCGACGCCCAGACGATGGCGTGGTTCATGGACGCCTACTCGATGCAGGAGGGCGAGACGATCCCCGGCGTCGTCACGGGCAAGCCGCCAGTCGTCGGCGGCACCGAGGGCAGGGAGGAGGCGCCGGGGCGCTCGGTCGCCATCGTCGCCCGCGAGGCCGCCGACTACTACGGCTACGACCTTGACGGTCTGACGGTCGCCGTGCAGGGGTACGGCTCGGTCGGCGCGAACGCCGCCCGCCTGCTCGACGACTGGGGCGCGGACGTGGTGTCGGTCTCCGACACCGGGGGCGCCGTCTACGACCCGGACGGCCTCGACACGCACGCGGTCCCCAGCTTCGCCGAGGAGCCGAACGCAGTCACCGAGTTCGGGAGCGACGCGCCGGGCGTCGACCTGCTCGACGACGGGAGCGACATCCTCGAACTCGACGTGGACGTGCTCGTGCCGGCCGCCGTCGGCAACGTGCTCACCGCGGACAACGCGACCGACGTGCGCGCCGACGTCGTCGTCGAGGGGGCCAACGGCCCGACGACGTTCGCGGCCGACGAGATCCTCGCCGAGCGCGGCATCCACGTGATCCCGGACATCCTCGCGAACGCCGGCGGCGTCACCGCCAGCTACTTCGAGTGGCTCCAGGACATCAACCGGCGCACCTGGACGCTCGAACAGGTCCGAACCGAACTCGAATCGGAGATGCTCTCGGCGTGGGACGACGTGCGGCGGGAGGTGGAGGCCCGCGACGTCACGTGGCGCGACGCGGCCTACGTCGTCGCGCTCGGCCGCATCGCGGAGGCGAAGAGCGTCCGGGGCCTGTGGCCCTGACGCGGGGGCGGTAGCGGCTCGCGCCGGGCGCCTCTCCCGTCCTACTCGACACCCTCCCTCTACTCCTCCGTCCCGGACCACTCGCCCGCCAGCCGGGCGTACTCGCGCACCCGTTCGGCCCGCGCGATCAGGGGGGCGTCGATCATCTCGCCGTCGACCTCGAACACGCCCCGGTCCTCGTCGGCGGCCTCGTCGCGGGCGGCCAGCACCTCGCGGGCCCACGCGATCTCCTCGCCGTCAGGCGTGAACGAGTCGTTGATCACGGGCACCTGCGCAGGGTGGATCGCCATCTTGCCGTCGTACCCGAGCGTCGCCGCGAAGCGCGTCTCCTCGCGCAGGCCGTCGGCGTCCTCGAAGTCGGTGAACACGGTGTCTATCGCGTCGACGCCGGCGGCCGCGGCGGCCGTCACGACCTTCTCGCGGGCGTACAGCACCTCCGTCCCCTCGTCGGTCCGCGACGCGCCGAGGTCGGCCGAGAGGTCCTCGGCGCCGAAGGCGACGGCGTCGGTCGGTCCGGCGTCGGCGATCTCTTCTGCACGTAGCACGCCCCGCGCGGTCTCGATCAGCGCGATCACGGGGACGCGACGGCCGTGCTCGCGCAGTTGGTCGCCGAGATGCTCGACGGCGTCGCCCGACTCGGCCTTCGGGAGCATCACCGCGTCGAACGGGGCACCCCCGTCGCTCCCGTCGCCGTCGTCGGTCAGCACCTCCAGGTCCCGGTACGTCTCCGTGCCGGTGACGCGGACGCACACCTCGGCGTCCGGGTCGAACTCCGGCGACGCGAGCACCTCGCGGACGGCCGCGCGCGCCTCCGCCTTCCGGGCGGGCGCGACGGCGTCCTCCAGGTCGAACACGACGGTGTCGGCGCCGGCCGCGGGCGCCTTCCGCATCAGCTCCGGGCGGTCCCCCGGCGAGAACATGACGCTGCGTCTCGGCATGGGCGACGGTTCGGCCGTGGGCGGTATCAATCCCGACGGCGTTCCGCGGCCGGTTCCCGCACCGTTTTAGACGCCCGCAGGCGACCCCCCGCACATGGCCGGCAAGTATTACGAGGAGTTCGAGGTCGGCGAGACCATCGTCCACGGGAAGCGCCGGACGGTCACCGAGCGCGACAACCAGACCTTCTGCGACATGACGATGAACCAACAGCCGCTCCACCTCGACGCCGAGTTCGCCGCGGACACGCAGTTCGGCGAGCGACTGGTCAACGGCATCTACACCATGGCGCTGGCGACGGGGCTGTCGATCCCCGACACGACCGACGGCACCATCGTCGCGAACCTCTCGTACGACGACGTGGAGCACCCGAACCCGGTGTTCCACGGCGACACGATCCGCGCGGAGTCGACGGTGCTGGACAAGCGCGAGACCAGCGACGGCGAGCGCGGCGTCGTGACGATGCGGGTCGACGCGTACAAGGTCGACGACGGGGACGACGACACGCTCGTCTGTTCGTTCGAGCGCACGGTGCTGTCGTTGAAACGGGAGAACGCCGAGTAGCGCGGACGGGTGACGCCGCGGGGCCGTCGGCCCCGTCCCGCTCTCGGGATAGCAATCCCCCGACGCCCGGCAAAATTATCTCGGAATACGGGGCATACTACTATGTGACCCGACGCCCGAGGTCACGCCGATCACCGAGTGACGATGGACGGGACGGACCACGACGGCGCCGCGGAGGAGCCCGGAGCGACTGTCGACGGTCGCCCGGTCGGAATCGACGACGACGGGACGCTCGACAGGGTGGCCCGGTACATGGCCCGCGAACTGTGCGCGGGGTTCCGGTACCACGACAGGGGAGAGCGGTCGGCCGCCGTCGAGTCGTTCGCGGAGGTCGACCGCCGACAGTTCTCACACGTCGGCGACGACCGGGCGGAGCGGGCGGCGCGGGCGTACGTCGACGCGCTGTGGGCGAAAGACGACATCGAGAACGCGCACGCGGTCGACGGCGACCCCGACCGCGACGCCCTCGCCGCGGCCGACTGGGCGCCCGTGCGCCAACCGCTCGCCGAGCGGGCGGACCTGCTCGGGATGGACCGCGAGTACGCGACGGCGACCACGCGGGCGTGGCGCGAGCACAAGGCCGGCGGCGACTACTGGACGCCGATGCTGCGGGCCCAGGCGATCGAGTTCCGGACCGCCGTCGGCGACGACGCCTACCCCGGGAAGCCGAGCGACGGGCAGTCGGGCTTCGGCCCGGCACCCGTCCGCTACCTGGTCGGCGTCGAACTCCACGACCTCCACGAGCGGCGCCGCTGGGCGGAGGCGGAGCGCGTGATGCAGCCGTACTACCGGCGGATCCTCGCCGCACACCGGGACGGCTGACCGGCGCGCGCGCCGGCGGCTTTATCACACCGGCACGACATCCCCGGCCATGTCGTCACCCTCCGCCGACGGCGAACTGCCCGCCGGCTTCGACTGGCTCTCGCTCGACCCCGAGGAGGAGGTCGTCTGGACCGGCAAGCCCCACTCGATGAGCCTCGTTCCCGCCCTCGTGGTCGGGGTCCCGCTGTCGCTCGTGCTCGTCGGAATCGCGATCATCGCGTCGGCGTACCTCCAGCGTGAGAACACCGAGTACGTGATCACGACCGAGGCGCTGTACAAGAAGCGCGGCGTCCTCTCGCGCGACGTGAAGCGCGTCGGGTTCGAGAAGGTGCAGGACACCTCCTACACGCAGGACTTCTTCGGCACCCAGTTCGGCTACGGCACGGTCGACATCTCCACGGCCGGCGGCGCCGGTGTCGAGCTCAGCTTCGACAACGTCGAGGAGCCGAAACGGATCCAGGAGCTGGTCAACGAGCGCATCCGCGCCCGCGACGGCCGGGGCTCCGGCGAGGAGTCGACGGGCGACGTGCTCGACGACATCCTCGCGGAGCTTCGCGCGATCCGCGCCGCCGTCGAGGGCGACGGCACTCGCGCCGCCGGCGACGACGAACCGGTCGGCCGCGATGCGACGCCGTCGGCCGACGCCGCCGCCGGCGACGAGGAGTGATGTCCGACTCCGGTTCCGCCGGCGTCCCGGACGCCGTGCCGGTCGGCGGCGACGAGTCCGTGCTGTGGACCGGGCGGCCGCGGCTCTCGGCGGCGCTGCCCGCGGCGTTCGTCGGGGTGCTCGTCGCCGGCGTAGGGGTGGCCGTCGCCGTCGGCCCCGCGACTGGCGCCAGGGTCGGTCTCATGGTCGCCGCGCTCGCCGTCCTGGTCGGCCTCGCGATTCCGGGGGTCGCGGTGCTGTCGCTGGTGAACACCCGCTACGTTCTCACCGACCGGGCGGCGTCGGTGAAGACGGGCGTCGTCGGGCGACGGGTGGCCCGCGCGCGGCTCTCGACGGTCGAGAACTCCGCGTACGAGCAGTCGGTCACCGGATCGCTGTTCGGCTACGGAACGGTGACGCTGGAGACGGCGGCCGACGGCGTCTCCTTCCGGCGGGTGGACGACCCGCAGGCGGTACGGTCGCTCGTCGACGAACACACCCGCGGCGCCGGCGACGAGGCCGACGATTCGATCCCCGGGTCGATCGGCTCGTGGCGGGCCGTCCGCGAAGAGGTCCGACGGATCCGGGCGGCGATCGAGAGGTGAGGCGGCACCGGAGGCGGCATGGACGCTCGGCGTCAGGAGGGAGACGCGAAGCTTAGTGGTCGGGATGGTAGCGAACAGACGGCGCGGTTCGCTCGGACGACGGGGCGCCGTACACCCGCTGACCGTCGTCCGGTCGGTCGGTCAGGTCACGGGCGGGGTGGTCCCGTCACCGGATATAAATCCGACTAGAGGATCGTGCCGTGCTTCTTGTCGGGAACCGACTTCTCGATGTCCTCGTAGAAGTCGAACCGGTGGACGAGTTCCTCGCGCAGGTCCGACGGGGCGACGATCTCGTCGATGACGACCTCGCTCGCCATCCGGTGGATGTCGATGTCTCGGCGGTACTCCTCGCGGAGTTCCCGCTCGGTCTCCTCGCGCTCCTCCGGGTCGTCGATCTCGGCGAGCTTGTTCGCGTACACCGCGTTGATGGCCGCCTCGGGACCCATGATCCCGATCTCGCCGGACGGGAGGCCGATGACGGACTCGGGCTCGTAGGCCGGGCCCCCCATCGCGTAGATGCCCGCGCCGTACGCCTTGCGGACGACGACGGTCTGTTTCGGGACGGTCGCCGAGGACGTGGCGTAGATGAACTTCTTGCCCTTCTCGAGGATGGCGTCCTTCTCGACCTGCGAACCGGCCATGAACCCCGGCGTGTCACAGAGGTACAGCAGCGGGACCTCGTAGGCGTCGCACGTCCAGATGAACTCGGCGGCCTTCTCGGCGGCGTCGGGGAAGATGGCGCCCGAGCGCTCGGTCGGCTGGTTCGCGACGACCCCCACCGGCCGGCCGTCGATGCGGGCGAACGCCGTGACGATCTCCTTCCCGTACTCCGATTTCAGCTCGAAGACGGACTCCGCGTCGCAGATCCGCTCCAGGAGGTCGTGGACCTCGTACGGGCGGTTCGGCGCCTCCGGGATCAGCTCGTCGATCCCCTCCGGGGAGTACGTCGGCGGCTTCGCCTCGCTCCGCGGCGGCTTCTCGCCGGCCTTGTCCGGGAGGTAGCTCATCAGGTCCGCGACGAGCCGGCGGGCGTGGCGCTCGTCCTCGGCGACGAGGTCCGCGCTCCCGGAGTACTTCGCGTGCACGTCCGGGCCCCCGAGGTCGTCCATCTCGATCTCCTCGCCGGTGACCATCTTCACCATCCGCGGCGACGCGATCGCCATCGCTGACATCCCCTCGACCATGACCGTGAAGTCCGCGAAGACGGGGGTGTAGGCGGCGCCGGCGATGCAGGGTCCGTAGAGCACGCAGATCTGCGGGACGCGCCCCGAGAGCATCGAGTGGTTGTAGTAGTACTTCCCGATGCCCTCGCGGTTGGCGAAGAAGCCGGTCTGCTGGTCGATCCGGCCGCCGCTGGAGTCCATCAGGTACAGCACGGGCTTGCCGTTCTTCAGCGCGCGCTGTTGCATCCGGAGGAACTTCTCGACGCCCCGGCCGGCCATCGACCCCGCCTTCACGGTGAAGTCGTTCGCCATGAAGTGGAGGTCCCGCCCCTCGAACTCGGCCGCGCCGGTGATGAGGCCGTCCGCGGGGAGGCGGGTTCCCTCGTCGTACTCGTCGACGTCGGGGGAGTTGGGGTGCCAGGCGTCGAAGTGGGCGAACTTGCCGTCCTCGAACTTCACGCCGTCGGCGGCGCCCTCGCGGTCGGCGTCGCCGGCGCCGCCCGTCCCGCCCTCGCCGAACCAGAGATCGAGGCGGTCGCGAACGAACAGCTTCCCCTGCTCGGGCAGGCGGTCCCTGTACTTCTCGGGGCCGCCCTCCAGGATGTCCTCGATCTCCGCGCGGAGCTCCGCCTCGCGGTCGGTCGGCCCGAGGTCGTCCTCCAGGGGGTACTCGACCTCGGGCGGTTCGGCGCCCGCGAGCGGCTCGTCGGCGTCCTCACCGGCGTACACGTCGACGGCGACGCCGAAGTGCTCGGCCATCGCCTCGGCGATGGCGGCGGCCTCGTCCTCGGTCGCCGCCGGGCCCACGTGGACTTTCATACCGTGGTGTGCGCAAGAATTGCGGAAAGGGTTTTCCATGGACGGCGGCGCGGGGCGCCCGCGTTCGCGCCGAACTGTCAACTATGTTTCCGAACGGTCGTTCTGGACAGACTCAAGTCGGCCGCGTCGAACGTGGGACCGTGACGGACGATCACGACGACACCCTCCGGTCCCTCGCGGAACTGCCGACGATGGCCCACCCCGCCGCCGCCCCCGACGGCGACGAGGTGGCGCTGTACTACGACATCGACGGCCGCAACGAACTGTACCTCCTCGACCCCGAGACGGGCGAGCTGGAGCGGTGGTCCGACGGGCAGGTCCCGAAGGACGCCCGCCACGGCTTCGCCTGGAGCGCCGACGGCGAGCGCGTCTTCTTCCACCTCGACGAGGCCGGCGACGAGCAGAACGACGTCCACGTCATCGACCGCGACGGCGACGCGGCGCCCGTCGTCGAGCACGACGGGCAGGTGGCGCTCCAGTCCGTCGGCGACGACGGCGAGACGCTGCTGTACGGCTCGAACCACGGCGGGCAGATGAACGTCTACCGCCACGACCTCGCCTCGGGGGAGTCGACGAAGCTCACAGACTCCGACCGCGCGGTGTGGACGGCGGATCTGTCCCCCGACTGCGAGCGGTTCGCGTACTCGACGAACGAGTCGGACGACTACGACAACGTCGACGTGTTCCTCGCGGACATCGACGGCTCGAACGCCCGAAACCTCGGCATCGGCGAGACGGGCGCCGAGTCCGTCCCCGCCGACTGGCGCCCCGACGGCGACGCGCTGCTCGTCTCGGACAACACGACCGACGTGGGTCGCTGCGGCGTCTACGACCTCGACGCCGACGAGGTGACGTGGTACGGCGGGGCCGAGTACGAGGAGGAGCCGGCGTTCTTCCTCCCGGACGGCGAGCGCTTCCTCGCGACGCGGACGCGCGACGCCGAGGTCGTCCCCGTCGTCTACGACACGACGACCGGCGAGGGCCGCGAACTCGACGTGCCCGGCGGCGTCGCCACGTTCGGCCGCGGCGCCTCCGGCGACGGGTGGGTCCTCGACGACGACCGGGTGCTGATCATGCACACCACCCCGACCCGCCGTCCCGAACTGCTCGCGTACGACCTCGCGGACGACGAGTACGAGACGGTACTGGAGGCCGAGTACGGGCCGTTCTCGCCCGACGACTTCCGCGACGCCGAGTACTTCACGGTCGAGTCGGACGGCGTGCCCGAGACGCCCCAGCGCGCGGTCGAGCACGACCCGTACGAGGAACTGGAGATCGGCGCGATCCTCTACGACTCCGGCGAGCGCCCGTCGCCGCTGGTCGTCAACCCCCACGGCGGCCCGCGCCACCGGGACACGCTGTCGTTCGGCTACCGCACGCAGTTCCTGCTCTCGCGCGGCTTCTCGGTGCTCCAGGTGAACTACCGCGGCTCCACCGGCCGCGGACGCGAGTTCGTCGAGGAACTGTACGACGACTGGGGCGGCGCCGAGCAGGGCGACGTGGCGACCGCAGTCGAGCACGTCCTCGACGAACACGACTGGCTCGACGACGATCGCGTCGTCGTGTACGGCGGCTCCTACGGCGGGTACTCGGCCAATTGGCAGATGCTGCAGTTCCCGGACCTGTACGCCGCGGGCGTCACCTGGGTCGGCGTCTCCGACCTGTTCGACATGGCCGAGAACACGATGCCGCACTTCCGCTCGGAGCTGATGGTGAAGTACCTCGGGGAACCGGACGAGAACCCCGACCTGTACGAGGAGCGCTCGCCCGTGACCCACGCCGAGAACCTGGACGCGCCGCTGCTCGTCGTCCACGGCGTCAACGACCCCCGCGTGCCGGTGTCGCAGGCGCGGCTTCTCCGCGACGCGCTCGAGGACGCGGGGTTCGAGGAGGGCGATGACTTCGAGTACGAGGAGCTCGGCGAGGAGGGACACGGCTCCTCCGATATCGACGACAAGATCCGGAGCCTCGAACTGCTCGACGACTTCCTCGGGCGGCGCGTCGGGACGACGGAGGCCGACGTCGCCGCGGGCGACGACTGAGGCGGTCGACGTCGCCGGCCTTCCGGGCGGAGCGGCACGAGGACCGCTCCGCCGTCCGGCCGCGGTCTCGCTCGGCTTCGCCTCGCTCGACCGCGCTAGTCGAACATCTTGTCGTCGAACTCCAGCACGTCGAAGCCGCCCTCGCCGCCCCACCCCTCCATCACCCGGCTCTGGTACAGCATCATCGCCACCTTTGGCACCGCCTGCGGGGGGACCGGCGAGGCGTCGTCGAAGGCGCCCTCCGCCCAGGTGTTGTACTCGTCGACGATGTCCATGGCGTCCTTGAAGCTCCGCAACATGAGCGCCTTGTAGCGGTCTCTCATTGTCCGCGTTCGGCACCGGCGACGTGTGGGTTTATCGGTTCCCGACGGTCACGACAGCGCCGACTCCAGCCGCTCGATCAGCTCGGCGTTCCCGACGTGCACCGGCACGCGCTGGTGGATCCCCGTCGCGGGCACGTCCAGCAGCGAGCGGTCGCCGTCGGAGGAGCGGCCGCCCGCGCCCTCGACGAGGTACGCGACGGGGTTCCCCTCGAACTGGAGGCGGAGCTTCCCGTCCGGTGCCGACTCCAGCGCGGGGTAGGCGAACACGCCGCCGTAGGAGAGCACCTGGCTCACGTCGGCGATCATCGCGCCGCCGTACCGGAGCTTGAGTTCCTCCTCGACCTCGTCGACGTAGGCCGCGAAGTCGTCGGGCCAGTCGGGGACCCGGCCGCCGAAGCCGTACACCGTCGGGTCGTCCGGGAGGTCGACGCGGTCGAGCGGCTCCCGCTCGCCGTCGTCAGTGACCAGGTACTCCCGGATCGTCGCGTCGCCGGGGGCGCCGACGCCCGCTACCATCGTCGTCACCGGCCCGTACAGCACGAACCCGGCCCCGACGAGGTCACGGCCCGAGGCCGGGAGGTCGCCGTCGTACGCCGCGACGACGGTGCCCATCGGGTTGTTCGACTTGAGGTTCGAGGAGCCGTCGAGCGGGTCGACCGCGACCGACACGCCGCCGCCGCCGGCGTCGACGGCCGACTCGCGCTCCTCGCTGGCGTACGTGCCGACGCCGTCCACGTCCGAGAGCGCCTCCTCCAGCAGGTCGTCGGCGTACACGTCCGCCGCGAGCACCTCCTCGCCGGAGGGGTTCTCCCCCTCCAGGTACCGTCGACGCCCGGGGAGGCCGTCGCGGACGTCCGGCGCGACGGCGGCGACGGTCTCCAGCGCCGCCTCGGCGACGGCGACGGGGTCCCGGTCCTGTCCGGACATCAGTCGTCGGCGACGGCCGAGGCGGTGGTGTGCTCCAGCGCCTCCTCGACGCTCGCGTCCTCGAAGATGACCGCCTCCAGCGCGTCGAGGATCTCCCCGGGGTTCTCACGCTGGAAGACGTTCCGGCCGACCGCGAGCCCCTGTGCGCCCCCGTCGAGGGCCTCGGAGACGGTCTCGAGGAACGCGCGGTCGTCCGTCTTCGACCCGCCCGACATCACGACCTTCGTCGGGCCGGCCATCCGCGCCGCCTTCGCCATCGCCTCCGTCGATCCGGGGAACTTCACCTTCGCGATGTCGGCCCCGAGTTCGAGGCCGAGGCGCGCGGCGTACGCGATCGTGTCGGGGGCGGTGTCGTTCTTCAGCCCCTGCCCGCGCGGGTACGACCACATCACGACGCCCATGTCGTGCTCGCGGGCCGCCTCCTGCGCGTCGCGGAACTCCTCGGCCATCTCGACCTCGTGGTTCGACCCGCCGTACAGGGTGAACCCGATCGCGTCCGCGCCCAGTTCGGCCGCGTAGTCGACCGACCAGTTCACCGCGGAGTCGGGCTCGCCCATCCAGAGGTTCGAGGTGCCGTTGAGCTTCGCCAGCAGCGTCACGTCGTCCTCGTAGCTCGGGTAGTACGATTCGGCGACGCCCTTCCCGACCGCCAACGCCGTGACGGCGTCGTGGGTCGCGAGGTCGAACACGCGCTCGGGGTCGGCCGTCTCCGGGTTCGGCTCGAAGTCCACGGGACCGTGCTCGATGCCGTGGTCGTACGCGAGGATCAGCGCCTTCCCGTTCCGGGTGATCGCCTCGTCGGCGTCGGGGATCATATATGGTACATGGCAACGCCATCGCGCATAAATCGAATGGTGTCGACGATATGATATTTACTCGCCCCCGAGTAGCGCCTTCGTTCGGTCAGTCGACGTGTTCGGCGGCGGCGTCGCGGAGCGCGGCCACGCGGTCGGCGTCGCGGTCGAGGGCGTCGGCCACCTCGTCGGGGTCGGCGATGGCGAGCGCGCGGGCGGAGGTGATCCCGGCCTCGGCGAGGTCGGCGGCGTCGCCGGCGGTCACGCCCGCCACCTCCTCGACCGGGACGGGACGCGAGCGTTCGCGCCACGCGGACTCGGCGGCGACGGGGTCGCCGGACCCGTCGGTCTTCGTCGAGGCCGCGCCGTCGCCGGCGGCGGCGACCCACGCCGCCTCGGCGTCGTCGTCGGACTGCCCCCCGGACCCGTCGCCGTGGTCCGTCGCCTCGAGAGGGCCGGTGTCGGCGTCGTCGTCCGGGTCGGCGTCGGCGGCCTGCCAATCGCCGGACGACGCCGCGACCCACGCGCGCTCCTCGTCGCCGAGGCCGCGGACCTGCGAGGATCGCCGCCGGAGGTCCTCGCCCTCCGACTCGAACGACCACGCGAGCGAGTGCTCCCGGCGGATGCGCGCGGCGACGCCGGGGTTGACGCCGGCGTCGGTGAGCATCCGGTACGACACCCGCCGGTCGCGGATCTCGGCCGCGCCGAACGGCGCGTCCGCCAGCACCGCGGCTGTCGCGTCCCCCACGAATTTCACCTCCCGGACGTCCTCATCCCCCACTCCCGGTCACCTGTGGGCACGGTCGACGCGGAACCCTTTAACCTTTCTGCGCACGTTCTCACTGGCGGATAATTCCGTCCGGGGGACGGACGGACGCTGCGCTACACTACCACCTCGGTCACGGAGTCCGAGCCGCCGGCCCGCGTCGCTCCGCTCCGCTACGCTTACGGTGACCGGCCGGACACCACTCCTCCATGCGCGGACTCTCCGAGATCGAGACGGTCGGCGTCGTCGGCGCGGGCACGATGGGCAACGGCATCGCGCAGGTCGCCGCCACCGCCGGCTACGACGTGGTCATGCGCGACATCGAACAGGAGTTCGTCGACGACGGCTTCGACGCCATCGAGTCGTCGCTGTCGCGCCTCGACGGCAAGGACGCCCTCGACGAGGACCCGGAGGGCATCGTCGACCGCATCACGGGCACGACGGACCTGGACGACCTGGCGGACGCCGACCTCGTCGTCGAGGCGGCGCTGGAGGACATGGACGTGAAGCGGGACGTCTTCGCGGACCTCGACTCGATCACCGACGACGACGTGGTGCTCGCGACGAACACCTCGACGCTCTCCATCACGACCATCGCGTCGGCCACCGACCGGGAGGACCTGGTCGTCGGCCTCCACTTCATGAACCCCGTCCCCGTCATGAAGGGGGTCGAGGTGGTCACCGGCGAGAAGACGGGCGACGACGCGGCCGAGTTCGCCCACGCCTTCGCCGAGGACCTGGGCAAGGAGACGTGGGAGAGCGACGACAAGCCCGGGTTCGTCACCAACCGCGTGCTCATGCCGTGGATCAACGAGGGGATCCGCGCGTACGACGAGGGGGTCGCGACGAAGGAGGACATGGACAAGGGGATGAAGCTCGGGACGAACGTCCCGATGGGACCCCTCGAACTGGCCGACCACATCGGGCTCGACATCTGTCTCGACGCCAGCCGGACGCTCCACGAGGAGCTGGGCGACCGCTACAAGCCGGCCTACCTCCTCAAGCGGAAGGTCGACGCCGGCGACCTGGGCAAGAAGACCGGGAAGGGCTTCTACGAGTACGAGTGACGCGGGTCGGCCCCCGTCGACGCCGACGCGGCCCCGGACAGGACACCGGCACCGCTGCCGACGCCGACGGCCCGGATACGACCATTCGGAACGACTAACCCCCGGCCCGCCCGTTCGCCGGGTATGAAGGCCACCGCGACGGCCCACCCGATCCAGGGCCTCGTGAAGTACCACGGGATGCGCGACGCGGAGCGGCGGCTCCCGTACCACGACTCGATCAGCCTCTGTACGGCCCCCTCGCGGACGACGACGACCGTCGAGTGGGAACCGGACGCCCCGCCCGCGGACGACCAGTTCCGTATCGACGGCGAGGTCGTGGACGGACGCGGCGCCGAGCGCATCGGGATGGTCGCCGACCACGTCCGCGACATCGCCGATCTGGACGCCGCCGTCCGCGTCGAGTCCGAGAACTCCTTCCCGTCGAACGTCGGCTTCGGCTCCTCGTCGTCGGGGTTCGCCGCGCTGGCGACGGCGTTGGTGGAGGCCGCCGGCCTCGACATGACGCGCCCGGAGATCTCGACGGTCGCGCGCCGCGGCTCCTCGTCGGCCGCCCGCGCGGTCACCGGCGCCTACTCGGTGCTCTACGCCGGGATGAACGACGAGGACTGCCGCGCCGAGCGCCTCGACGTGGGCGTCGGTCCCGACGGCTTCGACCCGGAGGAGGACCTGCGCGTGGTGACGGCGCTCGTCCCGGCCTACAAGGAGACCGAGGAGGCTCACCGCGAGGCGGAGGCGAGCCACATGTTCGACGCCCGGATGGCCCACGTCCACGAGCAGCTCCAGCGGATGCGCGACCGCCTCCGGGCCGGGGAGTTCCCGGGCATCTTCGAGATCGCCGAACACGACTCGCTGTCGCTGACGGCGACGACGATGACCGGCCCCGCGGGCTGGGTGTACTGGCAGCCCGAGACCGTCGCCGTGTTCAACGCGGTGCGGGAGCTCCGCGAGGAGGAGGGCGTGCCCGTCTACTTCTCGACGGATACCGGCGCGAGCGTCTACGTCAACACGCCCGCCGAGCACGCCGAGCGCGTCGAGGAGCGCGTCGCGCAGGTCGGCGTCGAGACCGACGTCTGGGAGGTCGGCGGCCCGGCGCGCGTCCTCGGGGAGTCGAAGTCGCTGTTTTGAGCCCCGGGGACGCGGGTCCGGGCCGACGCATTGCCGTCGCTGCGTCCTCCGGCTGACAGGCGGCGCGGATGCGTCCGAGGGATCCCCGAACCCCTCGCCGCCGCGGGCGGTGCGCCGCACACCCGCTCGTCGCCCGCGGGCCGTCGTCACGTCATCGGGGCGTCTGGTCCCGGTATCGGATATGAACTCTCGCGGTGCCGCCGTCGGTCGAGGCGCTCGCTTCGCTCACGGCTCACGCTGTTCGCCGTTCGCCTCGCGGTCTCCCTCCGGTCGACCGCGCTTCGCTCCCTCGCGCCTCCCACGTCCCGCCACGTCCTTACCCGCGCGACCCGTAGCTGTGTCCGAATGCACGTCGCCGTTCTCGGCGCCGGCTACGCCGGCGTCACCCTGACCCGGAAACTCGAATCCCGGCTTCCCCCCGAGGTCGACATCACGCTCGTCAACGAGAACCCGGAGCACGTCCTCGTCCACGAGACCCACCGCGCGATCCGGCGGCCGGCGGTCGCGGACGCCATCTCGGTGCCGCTGTCGGACCTGCTCGACCGGGCCGAGCTGGTCGTCGACCGCGTCGTCGACGTGGACCCCGACGGCGGACGCGCGGAGTTGGCGTCCGGCGACGCCGTCGAGTGGGACTACGGCGCGCTGTGTCTCGGCTCGGAAACGGCCTACTACGGGATCGAGGGGCTCCGCGAGCACGCGACGCCGCTGAAGTCCCTCGACCACGCCGCGACCATCCGGGCGGACTTCCTCGACGTCCTCGCGGACGGCGGGCGGGCCGTCGTCGGCGGCGCCGGTCTCTCGGGCGTGCAGGTCGCGGGCGAACTCGCCGCGCTGGCCGACGAGGAGGGACGCGCGGTGCCGGGAGACGTGGAGGTCGTGATCGTCGAGATGCTGTCGGAGGTCGCCGCGAACTTCCCGCCGAACTTCCGCCGCGCGGTCCGGGAGCAGTTGGAGGCCCGCGGCGTCGAGATCCGGACGGAGACCACCGTCGAGCGGGTGCGCGGCGACCGGATCGTCACCGACGACGGCGACCTCGCGTACGACCAGTTCGTCTGGACCGGCGGCATCGCCGGCGACGAGGCGCTCGACGGCGACCGCCCCGCCGTCCGGGCGGACCTCCGGCTCGGGGAGCGCACGTTCGCGCTCGGCGACGCCGCCAGCGTCGTCGACGCCGCCGGCGAGCCGGTCCCGGCGTCCGCCTCGGCGGCCGTCCGCGAGGCCGACACCGCCGCCGAGAACCTCGCGCGGCTGGTCGACCACGAGCGCTCGCCGTCGGCGGACGGGTTCGCGCCGCGACTGGCGCGGTACCGCTTCGACGTGCCCGGCTGGCTCGTCTCCGTCGGCGACGGCGCCGTGGCGCAGCTCGGGCCGACCGTGCTCACCGGCGCCGCAGCGCGGGCCACCAAGGCGTCCGTGGGCGCTGGTTACCTCACCTCCGTCGGCGCCGTGCGCAACGCCGTCGAACTCGCTGAGGAGGAGCTCCGGTAGGGAACGAAACTGGACGTGTGTCCACCAGCAACCCTCTAGGTCCTTTGATCGCTGGGATCGATCTATAGATAATGCTTACCCGTCCGTGTGGGGGACGATCTCGTATGCCAGCCAACGACATCGACCCGTACGAGGCCTCCGGCGGGCTCTTCGAGTGCGTCGACTGCGGCGGACGGACCGAGGCGGAGAGCACCCCGGGGACGTGTCAGAGCTGCGGCGGCGAGGTCCGCAACATCGCGGTGAGCCGGGAGTAGGCGTCCGTCGTCCGCACGCGGCCGCTCGGGCACCTCGATACCTCAGCCCGCGTTTCGGTCCCGGTCGACGGTCGTCGGAACGGCCGAATCGGTTCCCGGCGAGCGGCCGTACCGGCCGGGAGCGCGACCCTTAACCCGATCGCGCCGCAATCGACGCCGATGAGCGAGCCGCCGCGAGCGACGGGGATGGACGCCTTCGCGGCGCTGGGCGAGGAGGTGCGGTCGGCGCTGTCCGAGCGCGGCTTCTCGACGCCGACGGCGCCCCAGCGCCGCGCCATCCCGCCGCTCGCGGAGGGACGCGACGCGCTCGTTATCGCCCCCACGGGCACCGGCAAGACCGAGACGGCGATGCTGCCGGTGTTCTCGGCGCTGGCGGGGACCCGTCCCGAGGGGCTGGGCGCGCTGTACGTGACGCCGCTACGGGCGCTCAACCGCGACATGCGCGAGCGCCTGGAGTGGTGGGGCGAGTACCTCGACCTCGACGTCCAGGTCCGCCACGGCGACACCTCCGACTACCGGCGGAGCAAGCAGGCCGACGACCCGCCGGACGTGCTCGTGACGACGCCGGAGACGCTGCAGGCGATGCTGACGGGCGAGAAGCTCCGGGCGGCCCTCTCGGACGTGGACCACGTCGTCGTCGACGAGGTCCACGAACTGGCCGCCTCGAAGCGCGGCGCACAGTTGACCGTGGGGCTGGAGCGCGTCCGGCGCCTCGCGGGCGACTTCCAGCGGATCGGCCTCTCGGCGACGGTCGGCGACCCCGAGGAGGTCGGCCGCTTCCTCACGGGCGACCGCGGCTGTGCGATCGTCGAGATCGACGCCGGAACCGAGGTCGAGTTCGAGGTGGTCTCCCCGGAGGTGACCGACGAGGACGAACGGCTCGCGGGGAAGCTGGCGACCGACCCCGACATCGCGAGCCACGTCCGGCTGATCCGCGATATCGTCCGCGAGCACGAGTCGACGCTGATCTTCGTGAACACCCGCCAGACGGCCGAGGCGCTCGGCTCGCGGTTCAAGACGCTCGGCGAGCCGATCGGCGTCCACCACGGATCGCTGTCGAAGGACGCGCGCATCGAGGTGGAGGACGCGTTCAAGTCGGGCGAGATAGCGGGACTCGTGTGCACCTCCTCGATGGAACTGGGGATCGACGTGGGGCGCGTCGACCACGTCGTCCAGTACAACTCCCCCCGCGAGGTCGCCCGCCTGCTCCAGCGCGTCGGGCGCGCGGGACACCGGCGGGGCGAGACGAGCCACGGCACGATCGTCACCGACAGCCCCGACGACACGATGGAGGCGCTGGCCATCGCCCGCCGGGCCGCAGACGGCGACGTGGAGGAGTCGGGCATCCACCACGGGAGCCTCGACACGCTCGCGAACCAGATCGTCGGCCTGTTGATGGACATGGGGGAGGTCGACGCCCGCGGGGCGTACGAGCTGATCACGCGGGCGTACCCGTTCCGCGACCTCCCCGAGGAGACGTTCCGGGAGGTCGCGCGGGAGCTGTCGGGCAACCGCCTGCTGTGGATCGACGAGGAGCGCGACGTGCTCGAAACCTCGGGTGGCACCTGGCAGTACTACTACCGGAACCTCTCGATGATCCCCGACGAGGAGACGTACGACGTGTACGACATTTCCTCGCGCCGCCAGATCGGCACGCTCGACGAGCGCTTCGTCGTCAACTTCGCCCAGCCTGGGGAGGCGTTCATCCAGCGCGGGGAGCTGTGGCGGATCAACGACATCGACGAGGAGGAGTCGGAGGTGAACGTCACGCCCATCGAGGACCCGGCCGGCGAGGTGCCCTCCTGGACCGGGCAGGAGATCCCGGTCCCACGCGCCGTCGCCGCGGAGGTGGGCGAGATGCGCCGGGTCGCCGAGTCCCAGTTCGCCGGCGGCGCCGACGCGGACGCGGTCGCCCGGGAGTTCGCCGCCCGTTATCCCGCGGAGGCGGACACGGTCGGCGTGGGGCTCGATACCGTACGGAAGCACGCCGAGGCGGGGCACCCGATGCCGACGGACGACCGGATCGTCGTGGAGGGGCGGGGCCGCTCGATCGCCGTCAACGCCGCCTTCGGCCACGAGGTGAACCGGACGCTCGGCCGGCTGCTCTCGGCGCTGATCGGCCAGCGGACCGGCTCGTCGGTCGGGATGGAGGCGGACCCCTACCGCGTCGAGCTGGAGGTGCCGAGCGGCGTCACCCCGGGCACCGTCATCGAGGTGCTGGAGGAGACGGACCCCGCCCACGTCGAGGCGCTGCTGGAGCTGGCGCTGAAGAACTCGGACACGCTCAAGTTCACGCTCGCGCACGTCGCCGCGAAGTTCGGCGCGCTCAAGCGCTACCAGGGGAACAAACGCTTCGGCGGCGACCGCCTCGTGGCCGCGCTGGAGGACACGCCCGTGTTCGACGAGGCCGTGCGGGAGGTGTTCCACACGGAACTGGCGGTCGAGGAGACGGCCGACCTGCTCGGGGACGTCCGCGACGGCGACGTCGAGGTCGTCGCCGCCCGCGAGCGGACGCCGCTCGGCACCGCCGGACGCTCGTCCGGACGGGAGTTCCTCGTCCCCGAGAACGCCGACGCCTCCGTGATCGAGACGATCCGCGACCGGATCATGGACGACCACGTCATCCAGCTGTGCGTCCACTGCGGCGAGTGGAACCAGCGGACGAAGGTGCGCCGCGTCCGCGACACCCCCGAGTGTCCCGAATGCGGCTCCACCCGGATCGCCGCGCTGAACCCGTGGGACGAGGAGACCGTCGCGGCGGTGCGGGCCGGCGACAAGGACGACGAGCAGGAGCGCCTCACGCGGAAGGCGAACCGGGCGGCGAACCTGGTGCAGGCGCACGGCAAGCAGGCGGTGATCGCGCTGGCGGCCCGCGGCGTGGGCCCGCACAACGCCGCGCGGATCATCGGGAAGCTCCGGGAGAACGAGGACGACTTCTACCGCGACATCCTGAGACAGGAGCGGCAGTACGCCCGGACGAAGAGCTTCTGGGAGTGATCTCCTCCTCGTGGCACCCGGAGGGACCGGGAGCGATCCCCACCGAATAGCCACGGGGCGAGTCCCAGCGTTCGGGAATCGCGTCCGCCGCCTTAGGGGGTCCGGCGGGAACTCCCGATCATGTCCGTCGACGACGGGGACGCGCACGGCAACGAGATGACCGACGGGGAGATAGCCGACGCGCTCGCCGACATCGGGTACGGGACGCTCTCGCTGCAGGGGGAGTCCGGGCCGTACGCGGTCCCGGTGTCGTTCGGGTACGACGGCGACGCGGTGTACACGTACCTCCTCCGGTTCGGCGAGGAGAGCCGGAAGATCGACGCCGCCGAGCGGAGCGAGCGGGCCTGCCTGACCGCCTTCGAGGTGGAGTCGCGGTTCGACTGGCGCAGCGTCGTCGTCGCGGGGACGCTGGAGGAGGTGGACGACGCCGAGTACGCCGAGGAAGTGATGGACGACAACGCCTGGCACCCGAGCCTCTTCGCGAGCGCGGCGACGGAGCCGATGACGGAGGTCCGCCGGGTGCGGCTCCGGATCGACGAGGCCAGCGGGCGGAAGGGAGAGGAGTACCTGCGGAAGTAGTCGTTCGGGCCGCCGTCCCCGCGGTCAGTCCTCGCCCTCCCACTCCTCGAGCGTCGCCGCGACGGCGCTGGCGAGGTGGTTGAAGTCGCGCAGCGCCATCCCGTCGCTGGTGACGAGCACGCCCTTGTCCCGGCCGTCGATGCGGACGGCGTAGCCGTTCTCGAACACGCGAAGCGTGTAGCGGTACTCGCCCAGCTCCGTGCCCGAGTAGCCGTCGCTGGCCATCGCGAAGTCCTGGCGCTCGGTGCCGATGAACGCCATCAGGTCCGCGTCCTGCTCCAGGTCGTCGCGGAGGTACAGCTGCTCGTGGTCCGTCCGCGAGAAGAACGTCACCGACCGGGCGTTGTCGCCGACCGTCGTTCGACACGTCGAGACGAGCCGCTCGGCGGCCTCGTCCGGTAGCAGTTGGGACATACTCGCCACGCGCCGTCCGCGGTGTTCAACCGTGCGGTTCGCCGTCAGTTTTGCCGGCAGTCGCCGCGGATGTACTCGGGTCCGAGTTGTCCGGGGTCCGGACGTGACCCGGTACCGTCCCTCACCTATCGTTTACCGCACCCGTCGCGTCGACCCGTCCGTGACCGACCCGTTCGGCCGCGCGATCCGCGACGTCCATCGCGGGGAACAGTCCGAGCCGCTCTGGACCGTCGACGGCGACGAGCGACTGGAGCATCCCATCGAACGCTTCTACTTCGTCGAGCGCGACGACGAGGTGTACGAGACGCTCGACGCCGACGGCCTCGCGACGCCGCTGCTCGATCTGGGCGCGGGCGCCGGCCGCGACGTGCTCCGGTTCCAGGAGCGCTACGACGGCGAGGCGGTCGGCCTCGAACCCTCCGCCCACCTCGTCGAGACCATGCGGGAGCGCGGCGTCGACCGGGCCGTCGAGGGCGACATGTTCGCGCTCCGCGAGTCGTTCGGACGGGACCGCTTCCGCGGGGTCTACGCCCACGGCACGCAGCTGGGGCTGGCGCGTCCGCCGCACCGCCTCCGGGCGTTCCTCGCGGACCTGGCGTTCGTGACCGACGCCGACGCGGTGGCGGTGCTGGACAACTACGACCCCGGGGCGGACGGCGCGAGCGACCTGCTCGGCTGGCGACCCGACCCGACGCCGGGGACGGGGTACCGCGTGATGCACTTCGAGTACGAGGGCGACGTCGGGGAGACGCTGCTGTTCCGGCCGTTCACGCCCGACGTGCTCCGGGACGCGTGCGTCGGCTCGGCGTGGACGGTCGACGGGATCCGCTACAGCAACGATCACCACTACGAGGCGGTGTTGCACAAGGAGTAGCGGGAGCGCGCCGGCGCCGCCGGCGGCGTCGCCGGCCTGCGGCACCGCGACGCCGGGAGGGTCCGCCCCTCAGTCGGCCGCCTCGGGCGGGGTCACCCGCTCCAGGGCCGCCTCGAAGTCGTCGGCCGTCACCGAGAGGGCGTCGGCGTGGTCGTTCGCCTCCTCGCCGAACTCGTCGGCGACGCGCTCGACAGCCCGCATCGTCGCCTCGCGGACGACCGCGGTGAGTTCCGCGCCCGAGTAGCCCTCGGTGTGGCCGGCCACCTCGTCCAGGTCCACGTCGTCGGCGAGCGGGGTGCGCTCGGTGTGGACCGCGAGGATCTTCCGGCGGCCCTCCACGTCGGGCAGGGGAACCTCGACGTGGCTCTCCAGGCGGCCGGGCCGGACGAGCGCGTCGTCAAGCGCCTCCCGTCGGTTCGTGGCGGCGATCACCGCGAGGTTGGGGTTGTCGCCGGCGCGGTCGAGTTCCGTGAGCAGCTGGGAGACGACGCGCTCGCCGACGCCCGAGGAGTCGCCCATGCCGTCGCGGTCGGCCGCGATGGCGTCGATCTCGTCGAAGAAGACGATGCTGGGGGCCGCCTGGCGCGCGCGCTCGAACACCTCCCGCACCGCCTTCTCGGACTCGCCGACGTAGCGGTCGAGCAGCTCCGGCCCGGCGACCTCGATGAAGTTCACCTCGGACTCGCCCGCTATCGCGCGCGCGAGCAGCGTCTTCCCGGTGCCGGGCGGGCCGTACAGGAGCACGCCGGTCGGCGGGTCGGCGCCCGCGGCGTCGAACAGCGGCGCGTACGTGAGCGGCCAGGTGACCGCCCGCGAGAGCGTCTCCTTCGCCTCCGCGAGCCCGCCCACGTCGGCGAAGGTGGTGTCGGGCTGCTCTGCGACGTACTCGCGCATCGCCGAGGGCTCGACGCTCGCCAGCGCCGACTCGAAGTCCGCGCGCGTCACCTCCACCGTCGCCAGGTCGACCGCGCTGTCCTCCCGGCGGGCCCGGCGGAGCGCCGTCAGCGCCGCCTCCGTCGTCAGCGAGTCGATGTCGGCGCCGACGAAGCCGTACGTCCGCGCGGCGAGGCGGCCCACGTCCACGTCGTCCGCGAGCGGCATCCGGCGGGTGTGGACCTCCAGGATCTCGCGGCGCCCCGCCTCGCCCGGGACGCCGATCTCGATCTCGCGGTCGAAGCGGCCGCCGCGCCGGAGCGCGGGGTCGATCGAGTCGACGCGGTTGGTCGCGCCGATGACGATCACGTCCTCGCGGGCGTCGAGCCCGTCCATCAGCGAGAGCAGTTGCCCGACGATCCGGTTCTCCATGTCGCCGCCGTCGTCGCGCTGGCCGGCGATCGAGTCGATCTCGTCGAAGAAGATTATCGCGGGCGCGTTCTCGTCGGCCTCCGCGAATATCTCGCGCAGGCGCTCCTCGCTCTCCCCCTTGTACTTCGAGGTTATCTCCGGGCCGGACACCGAGATGAAGTTCGCGGCCACCTCGTTGGCGACGGCTTTCGCGATGAGCGTCTTTCCGGTGCCGGGCGGGCCGTGCAGGAGCACGCCCTTGGGCGGGTCGATGCCGAGGCGGGCGAACACCTCCGGCTCCGACAGCGGGAGCTCGATCGTCTCGCGCACGAGGTCGAGCTCGTCGTCTAGGCCGCCGATGTCCTCGTAGGTGACGCCGCCGGCGGGGGGCGTCGGCGCGGCCGTCCCCGACCCGGCGCCGGCCGAACCGCCCGCCCCTCCCGAACCCGACGCCGCGTCGCTCCCGTCGTCGCCCGCGCGCCGGTCCCGCGTCGGGAGGTCCACCGACGCGCCGGTGCCGGAGGAGGACGTGTTCGCCCGGCCCCCGCGGCCGCCGCCGGACCCGCTCCCGGCTCCGCCGTCGCCGCCGCGGTCGCCCGGGCGCCGCACCGTCAGCCGGGTGCCGTCGTGGACCTTCACCGGCCCGTCGGGGGTCGTGTCCTCGACGACGAACACGTTGCCGCCGAGGTGCGAGAGCCGCACCTGCTCGCCCGCCCGGACGGGCCGCCCGTCGAGGTCGCGCCTGGCGGCCCGGGCGAGCGTGTCGTCGTCGATGTCGACGCCGTCGAGCGCCTCGGGCGCCGAGAGCGTCACCGCGTCCGCCTCGCCGACGCGCTCCCTGCGGACCCGGACCTGCTCGCCGATCTTCGCGCCGGCGTTCGCGCGCGTCTCGCCGTCCACGAGCACCTCGCCGTCGCCGGCGTCGGCGCCCGCGGGCCACACCTTCGCGGCCGTCTCGCGCCCGCCGGCGATGACGACCGTCTCGCCCGACAGCACGCCGAGGCGGCTCATCGTCGCGTCGGAGAGCCTGGCGATGCCGCGCCCCGCGTCCCGCTTGGCGGCGCCGCGCACCGTCAGCGCCAGCCCCTCGTCGTCGCTCATGTCGCCGCCTTCGGCGGCGCGGGGCTTACGGCTTTCCACGCTCGACGCCGGTCCCGACCCGCTCGACGCCGGACCCGACACGCCTGGTCCCGGACCCGGCACATCCGCCCCCGCCGCCGCGCGCGGGCCGTCAGTGTACGACCGTCACCGGCACCGGCGAGTGCTGGACGATGTCCTTCGCGACGTTGCCGACGAACAGCCGCTCCGCCACGCCGCCCGTGTGCGCGCCGATCACGAGCACGTCGAACCCCTCGGCCAGCCTCACGATCTCCTTCGCCGGGCTCCCCCACCCCACCTCGGTCTCGACCGTCGCGTCGTACTCCGCGGCGATCTCGTCGGCCCGCGAGAACAGCTCGTTCGAGGCCTCCTCGCCCGCCTGCTCTGCGTCCTCCTCGAGGGCGAGGCTCGCCGCCGCCCCCATCATCCCGGACGGTTCGCCCACGACGTGCAGGACGGTGATATCCGCCCCCGGATGGGCCTCGAGCGCGTGACGGAGCGCCCGCTCGGCCGTCTCGGACTCGTCCATCGGGACGAGGACGCGTTCGATCATACGTCCACTACAGTCGCCCGACCGATAAAGTTCGGGGCGGTAGCGGCGGGATCGGGTCACGAGCGTGTCGATCTGACGGGATACCGCGTTCGTTCCCCGGCCGTTCGTCCGTCGGTTCGGCGACGATCCCCGGGGGGGCCGGCCTACCCGAGGTCTAGATCCGACGCAGCGAGCAACGCGGCGACCGTCTCCTCGGCCGGCGTGCCGGGGTTGACCCGGCGGGCGTACCACCGCAGCGCCGTCTCCAGCGTGTCGGTCGGCTCGCCCGAGGCGACCCGCAGCGTGTCCGTCTCGCCGCCGGCGGCGACCGCGAGCGCGAAGCCGTGCGAGGCCGAGAGCGCGTCGAGTTCGGCCGCGACCGCCTCCAGCGGGTCGTCGTCCCGGTCGGGGTCCGCGGCGGCCCCCGGCCGCTCGCCACCGCCCGGTCCCGCCCGGGCATCGACCCCCGAGTCCGAGGCCCCGGCGTCGCGGTCCCGGTCCGCGTCCGACCCGTCTCCCTCCTCCGCTCCCTCCGCGCCGACAGGTGCGTCCGGCGGCGACCCGGCCGCCGGCCCTCCGGGCGGACCGTCGATCGGACGCTCGCCGGGGGCCCCCGCCGACGCCTCGACGTCGTCGCGCGCGACGCCCGTGGAGATGACGTAGCGGCCGTCGTCGGTCTCGTCGACGCCGTCGCGCTCGCGGATGTCGAGGTCGTCGGGGTCCATCACGCCGTCGCGACCCGGCGGCGGCCCGCCGTCATCGTCCCCGCCCTCGGCGCCGTCCGGCTCGTCGCCGTCGACGCGAACCACGTCCCGGACCGGTCCCTCCTCGCCGTCCGCCGCGTCGGAGTCCGGGCCGTCTGCGTCGCTCATTGTCGGGCGGTTCCGGGCCGTAGGTAAGAACGCTCCCCCGCGGTTCTCACGGGTGAGAGCGCGGGGCCGTCCGGTGCCCTCGCCGCCGACTTGCCGATGCCTCGCTTCGTTCGCTTCGCTCACTCAGTTCGGCATCGCTGCTTTACCTGGGCGGCTCGCCCACGAGCTCGCCGCCGTTGCTCCGCCGTCTCACTTCGTTCGACAGCGCCTCTGCCAGACCACCGACTTGATGTACTCCCGCCGGCTCACGGCGAGTATGGACGACAGCGACATCTCGGACCAGTACACGCCGGAGGCGGTGGAGGCCGCCGTCTCCGAGCGCTGGGACGAGACGGACGCCTACGAGGCGGCGAAGGAGGCACACGCCGACGACCCCTCGTTCTTCTTCGTCGACGGCCCGCCGTACACGACCGGCCAGATGCACCTCGGGACGGCCTGGAACAAGACCCTCAAGGACACCGTCATCCGCTACCTCCGGATGAACGGCCACGACGTGACCGACCGCCCCGGCTACGACATGCACGGGCTCCCCATCGAGACGAAGGTCGAGCAGGAGCTCGGCTTCGAGACCAAGCGGGACATCGAGGAGTTCGGCATGGAGAACTTCATCGAGGAGTGCCGGGAGTTCGCCCTCCGCAACCGCGAGAACATGGACGAGGACTTCCAGTCCATCGGCGCCTGGATGGACTGGGACGACCCGTACCAGACCATCGAGCCGGAGTACATGGAGGCGGCCTGGTGGGCGCTCGAACAGGTCCACGAGCGCGGGCTCGTGGAGCAGGGCAAACGCTCCATCTCGCAGTGTCCCCGGTGTGAGACGGCCATCGCCAACAACGAGGTCGAGTACGAGGACATCGAATCCCCCTCCATCTACGTGAAGTTCCCCCTCTCCGACCGCGAGGGGAGCCTCGTCATCTGGACGACCACCCCGTGGACCATCCCCGCCAACACCTTCGTCGCCGTCGGCGAGGACCTCACCTACCAGGAGGTCGAGGCGACCAAGGACGGGGAGACGGAGACGCTGTTCCTCGCGGAGTCGTGCGTCGAGGACGCGCTCAAGCGAGGCCGCTACGACGACTACGAGGTCGTCGCCGAGTACGCGGGCGAGGAGCTGGTCGGCTGGGAGTACGACCACCCGCTCGCCGAGGAGGTGCCCGAGCACCCGAGCTTCGAGGGCGCCGGGCAGGTGTACACCGCCGAGTACGTCGAGGCCGACCGCACCGGGCTGGTCCACTCCGCGCCCGGCCACGGCCAGGAGGACTTCGAGCGCGGCGAGGAACTCGGACTGGAAGCGTTCTGCCCCGTCGGCGGCGACGGCGTCTACACCGAGGCCGGCGGGAAGTACGCCGGCCAGTTCGTCCGCGACGCGAACGACGACATCGTCGCCGACCTGGAGGCGAAGGGCCACCTGCTCGCGAGCGAGACCCACGAGCACAGCTACGGCCACTGCTGGCGGTGTGACACGCCCATCGTCTTCCTCGCGACCGACCAGTGGTTCATCCGGATCACCGAGATCAAAGACGAGCTCCTCGACAACATCGGGGACGCCGAGTGGCACCCGCAGTCCGCCCGCGAGGGCCGCTTCCGCAACTTCGTCGAGGAGGCGCCCGACTGGAACATCTCCCGGCAGCGCTACTGGGGCATCCCCCTCCCCATCTGGGTCCCGGAGGACGCCGAGACGTACGACGCCGACGACCTGATCGTCGTCGGCACGCGCGAGGAACTCGCCGAGCGCGTCGACCAGGACGTCGACCCCGACGCCATCGACCTCCACCGTCCCTCCGTCGACGACCTCACGATCACCGAGGGGGGGACCACCTACGAGCGCGTCCCGGACGTGTTCGACGTGTGGTTCGACTCCTCGGTCGCCACCCTGGGCACTATCGACTACCCGAGCGACGAGGAGGCGTTCGAGGAACTGTGGCCCGCGGACCTCATCATCGAGGCGCACGACCAGACCCGCGGGTGGTTCTGGTCGCAGCTCGGGATGGGCACCGCCGCCCTCGGCGAATCGCCGTACGACGAGGTGCTCATGCACGGCTTCACGACGATGGGCGACGGCTCGAAGATGTCCAAGTCCAAGGGGAACATCGTCGAGCCGGCGGAGGCCATCGAGGCCGCCGGGCGCGACCCGCTCCGCTGTTACCTCCTGAGCCACGAGCAGCAGGAGAAGAACCTCGCGTTCGAGTGGGACGGCCTCCACGAGATGCAGTCCACCCTGAACATCCTCTGGAACGTGTTCCGCTTCCCGCTGCCGTACATGCGCCTCGACGGTTACGACCCGGCGGACGCGGACCTCGACGACGCCGACCTCGAGGTCGTCGACGAGTGGGTGCTCTCGCGCCTGCAGACCGTGAAGGCCGAGATGGACGACGCCTGGGACGACTACGAGGTCGACGACGCGCTCAACGCCCTCCTCGACTTCGTCACGGGCGACGTCTCGCGCTTCTACGTGAAGGCCATCCGCGAGCGCATGTGGGAGGACGAGGACTCCGCGAGCAAGCGCGCCGCCTACGACACGATGGCGACGGTCCTCGGGGAGGTAACCCGTCTGCTCGCCCCGTACGCGCCGTACCTCACCGAGCGGATGTACCAGCACCTCGACGGCGAGGCGACGACGGTCCACCAGCTCGACTACCCCGAGGTCGACCCCGCCCTCCGCGACCCGGAGCTGGAGCGCGACATGGCCGTCCTCCGCGACGTGGAGGAGGCGGCCGCGAACGCCCGCCAGCGCGCCGAGCGCAAGCTCCGCTGGCCCGTCACCCGGGTCGTCGTCGAGAGCGACGACCCGAACACCCGCGAGTCGGTGTCGGCCCTCCGCGACCTGCTGGCCGACCGGGTGAACAGCCGGTCGGTCGAGGTGGTCGACTCCTACGGCGAGCTCGTCGAGGTCGCCGAGCCGGAGATGTCGAAGCTCGGCCCCGCCTTCGGCGGCGACGCCCAGGACGTGATGGCGGAGATCAGCGGCTCGACGCGGGCGGAGCTGGAGGCCAGCGGTCGCCTCGCGGTCGAGGTCGACGGCGAGGTGTACGAGCTGGACGAGGACATGGTCACCTTCCACTCGCAGGCGCCCGAGGGCGTCGTCAGCGCCGAGTTCGAGGACGGCACCGTCTACGTCGACACCGAGCTCACCGAGGACGTGGAGTCGGAGGGGTACGCCCGCGACGTGGTCCGACGCGTCCAGGAGATGCGCAAGGAACTGGACCTGGACGTGGACGAGCGCATCCGCGTCTCGCTGGACGTCGACGACGAGCGCGTCGCGCGCTTCGTCGACGAGCACCGCGACTACGTCGCCGAGGAGACCCGGACCGACGGGTTCGTCGAGCCCGACGAGGTCGAGTTCGACCTCGAGGAGGAGTGGACGGTCGAGGGAGTGACCGTCACGATCGGCGTCTCGCGCGTCGGCGCCGAGGCGCCCGCGGAGGACTGATACTGTCGGACGTACCTTCGTGAGGATATTCGCCACCTCGGGGTGACGAAATTCTTGAAGTGCGTACGTCCGACAGTATGACGCGCCCCGTCGGAGGAGCGACGGGGTCGACGCCGAGGCGGCCGTCGCGTCCCGGCGGTCGGCCGTGACCGCCGGGTCGCGGGCCGCACGTCGAGAGCGGATCGGAGCACGGAACCGAGTTCTCGCCGTCCGTGTGGCTGTCCCGGACGGCGCTCGCTGTTTGGGCACGGGACGACCTCAAACCACCCACGCTTCCCGAGCGGCGGGAACGGACGCGCCGGGCCGCGCCGATCCGGGCCGCCCTCCCGACGACCCGGGCGACGGCTCGCCGTACACGACCGGCAGATTCATTTGAACGTTTCTGCAATCGTTCGTATGGCCACGAGCGAGCGACTGGAACGGCTCATCGCCGACGAGGTCGGCGAGTGTTGCGCGGGGGACGTGAACGACCGGCTCGCGGACCTGCACGCGCTGGCGGAGCGCGCGTCCGTGGACGGGGGGGAGCGGGACGTGGAGGCGCTGGCGGCGCTCGGGAGCGACACGCGCTATCGGATCGCGCGCCTGCTCGCGGCCGCCGACGGCGACCTGTGCGTCTGCGAGCTGGAACCGCTCGTGGACGTGAGCGAGTCCGCGGTCAGTCACGCGCTGTCGACGCTGACAGACGCCGGGCTGGTGACGCGCCGCAAGGAGGGGAAGTGGCGCTACTACGACACCACCGAACGCGCGGAGGCGCTGCTGGCCGGGCTGGACTCGACCCGGGAGGTGGAGGCGTGAGCGACGGCGCCGAAGCCGACGGCGTCGGCTCCGACGACCCCGTACGGCTCGCGTTCGTCTGCGTCCAGAACGCCGGCCGCTCGCAGATGTCGTACGCGTTCGCGGAGCGCGAGGTCGAGCGCCGGGGGCTGGGCGACCGCGTGGAACTGCTCACGGGCGGCACCCACCCCGCCGACCACGTCCACGAGGAGGTAGTCGACGCGATGGCGGAACTCGGTATCGACCTGTCCGGACGGACCCCCCGGGAGGTCACGGACGCCGAACTGAACGAGTGCGACTACGTGGCGACGATGGGCTGTTCGACCCTCTCGCTCGCCAACGGCGTCGAGGCGCGCGACTGGGCGCTGGCGGACCCCGACGGGAGGTCGTCCGAGGAGGTGGCGGCGATCCGCGACGAGATCGAGGCGAACGTGGTCGCGCTGTTCGACGAGGTCTTCGGGGCGCACGAGGCCGAACGGAGCGGGGCCGCGGCGCGACCGGCGGACGGGGACGACGAGTAGTCCGTGCCCCTCGTGGACCTGCTGGCCGTCGATCTGCTGCTGGCGGCGTTCGCCGGCGGCGCCCTCGGCGCGTCGCTGGGCGCGCTCAACAGCTTCGTGCTCTGCGGGCTCGCGGTCGTCGTCGGGGAGGCGTACGCGCTCGCGACCCGGGCGGCCGGCGGGTCGGTCCCGGTCGACGTCACCGGGCAGGTCGCCTTCGGCGTCGTCCTCGGGCCCCACGTCGCCTTCGGCGGCGGCGCCGCCGCGCTGGCGTACGCCGTCCGCCGGGGGTACGTCGACGCCCCCGGCTTCGAGTTTCACCCCGCAAAGGAGGTGACCGCCGGGCTCGGCGGCCGCCCCGACGTGCTCGCGGTCGGGGGGGCCTTCGGCGTCCTCGGGTTCGTCGTCGCCGCGGTCTCGGGGACCCTCGGGGTTCCGACCGACCCGGTCGCGCTCGGCGTCGTCGCCTCCGCGCTGGCCCACCGGGCCGCCTTCGGGTACAGCCTCGTCGGGGCGCCCGTCGGGAGGCTGCTCGACATGTCGCCGTACGAGCGGGGCGAGGCGGTCGTCGGCCGCGCGAGCGACTCGGTCGCCGACGGCGACGCCGCTCCGGGCGACCCGGTCGCCGACGGCGGCACCGGGGCGGCCGGCTCCGTCGCGGCGGACGACCCTCCCGGACGGATCCGCGTGGAGCCGTGGCTCCCGTACCTCTATCGCTGGCGCGACGTGACCGGTTTGGGCGCGGTCGTCGGCGTCCTCTCGGGGTACCTAGCGTACGTCACCGGCAGCGCCTTCCTCTCGTTCGGGCTCAGCGTCGCCGCCCTCGCGCTGCTCGTCGGCGGCGCCGCGCGGGTCCCCGTCACCCACCACATGGCGCTGCCGGCGAGCACGGTCGTCCTGGCGCTCGCGGGGACCGCCCGGGGGTCGGTCCTGCCCGGCGCCGTCGCCGGCGCGGTGTCGCCGACCGTGGCGCTGCTCGCGGGCGGGGCGTTCGGGGTGCTCGGCGCGGTGCTGGGCGAACTGCTCCAGCGCGTGTTCTACGCCCACTCGGAGACGCACCTCGACCCGCCGGCCGCGTCGATCGTCTGCACGTCGTCGTGTATCGCGGTGTTGGCGTGGCTGGGGGTCCTGCCGTCGGCGGCGTGGGTGCCGCTAGGGTAGCGGGGGGCGAGGCGAACAGCGGAGCGCGGTCCCGTCTGCCCGCCGGTCCGAACTCAGACCTCGACGTCCGTGTCGACCAGCGCTGCCTCCAGCACCTGTAACGGGTGGTCGATGTCGTAGCCGGTGCCGTGCTCCATCTGCATCGAGCAGGTCGGACACTCGGTCATGCCGGTCTCGCCCTCGGCGTGCTCCATGTGCTCGAACATCTCCTCGCCGATCTCCATGGAGTACTCGTACTTCTCCTCCTTCCAGCCGTACGTCCCCGAGATGCCCGAGCAGGAGTCGCCGACGTCCTCCACGTTCACGCCGTCGAGGTGGCGGAACAGCTCAACCGCCTGCCGGTCGAGCCCCTGGTTCCGGGAGTGACACGGCGCGTGGTACGCGAAGTCCGGGAGGGCGAGGTCGTCGCCGTCGACCGCGCGGATCGGGTCGATCACGTTCTCGTTGATCAGGAGGTACTCCAGCGCGTCGTAGGTGTTCGCCGAGACCGTCTCGGTGCCCTCGAAGTCGAACAGCTCGGGGTACTCCTGCCGGAGCGCCATCGAGCAGGAGGTGCAGGAGGCGACGACGTCGTACCCCCGCTCGATCATGTCCCCGAGCGACTCGACGTTGACCTCCGCGGCCCGGCGCGCGTCGTCGAGCATGCCGTTAGCGAACATCGGCGTGCCCGAACAGCGCTGGTCCGGCACCGCGATCTGGTAGCCGAACTCCTCGTACACGCGGACCAGCGCCTTCGCCACCTCGACGGTGTTGTAGTTGGCGTAGTCGCCGTGGAAGTACGCGACCCGCTTCTCCTCGCTCTCGACCTTCGGGCCGCCGCGCTCCTTCCACCAGCCGCGGAACGTCTGCGTGGAGAACTCCGGGAAGTCGCGCTCGGCGGTGATGCCGAGCACCTTCTCGTTCACTTTCTGCACGAGCGAGTTGCCCATGACCGCGTTCGTGAGCCGGGGCACCTTCGATCCGATCGCCGCGAGCGTGCCGTAGTTCGCGAGGATCCGGTTGCGGAGGTACTCCCGGGAGAGCTTCGGCTGCTGGTTCTCGACGTACTCCGCGCGGGCGGTGTTGTGCATCTGCGACAGCGGCACGTCCGAGGGGCAGGCGCCGTCACAGCGCATGCAGTTCGAACAGCCCGTGATCGACTCGTCGATCTCGGTGTCCTCCTTGCGCTTGAGGCGCCACTGCTCGGGGCCCTGGAACTTCGGCCCCGGGAAGGAGTCGTCCACCTCCGCGACCGGGCAGGAGGTGTCACAGGAGGTGCACTTGTAACAGGAGTCGGCGCCCGGCCGGAGGTCCATGTCGGAACCCTCGAACACGTCGACCGGCTCGAAGTCGTCCTCGCCCCCGGCCGCCGACCCGGCGACGGCGCCGCCGTCGGTCGCCGCCGATCGATCCGTCTCCCCGTCGCCGTCGCAGCCGCAGTCGTGGTGTGTGTCGTGTGTGTCGCTCATGCCTCCTCCGCCGCGGTCCGGCCCGCGACAAGCCCGGTGGCCAGCGAGACGCCGCTGGCCGACTTCTCCCTCGCTACGTCCGCCCCGCCGACGACGCCGCCGGCGGCCGTCAGGTTCGCGTACTCCGGCTCCCCGGCCGCGTCCAGCGGGCGCATCCGCCCGTCCGGCCGCACCCCGAAGCGCGCGAACGCGTGGTCGGCGAACGCGCCCCCCGCCGACCACGCCATCCGGTCGTCGGGCTGCGGGACGTGACAGCCGAACAGCGCCTCGCGCGCCCGCTCGCGGTCGGAGTCGAGCCCCTTCCCGACGAGCCCGCCCGTCGCGAGGACGAACGCACCCGCCGAGTACGGGATCCGCGCGCCGTTGCGATCGATCGTCACCGACGCGACCCGGTCGTCGCCGTCCGTCTCGAAGTCGACGACCGGGTTCCCGGTGGTCATCGATACCCCGGCCCCGTCGAGCGCCTCGAACAGCCGGTCCTCCAGGCGGATCCCCGGCAGGCTCGGCGGCCCGGTCGGGACCTCGAACACCTCCGCGTCGAGCCGCTCGCCCAGGTCCGCGCGCACCGCCTCGACGTGACTGTCGCCGAGCATCGCCGGGAAGCCGACGCGCTCGGCGTCGCCGAGGTGCGGGCGCACGCGGTCGGCGAGCCGCCGGCGGGTCGTCCGGCCCTCCCCTGCGTCCTCATCCCGCTCCAGGGCGTGCGCCAGCCGGGTGACGGCCGCGTCCGCCCGGTACTCCCCGGGGAACTCCACCGTCGCGCCGGACACGTCGAACGGGACGCCCGCGGCCGAGAGCCGCTCGGCCGCCAGCGGCGCGTCGAACTCGGTGTCCGCCTCGAACCCCACGAGGAGCATCGGACGGCCGTCGCTGGCGAGCCCCGGGGCCACGCTCCGCGGGTAGCGCGCCGTCGGCTTCGCGCGCCCCGAGGTCGTCGGGACGAGCGCGTTCCGGTCGGTGTGAGCGCCCCGGTAGAGGTCGCCGACGGCCTCGTCGAACAGCGCCAGCCCCTCGCGGAGCGCGTCGGCGCCGACGACCCGGTACGGGTGGTCCGCCGGGAGGTCGTCGATGCCCGCGAACGGGTCCGCGAGCGGGCCGGGCGCCCCGTCGGCGCCGCCCGAGCCCGCTCCCGCGTCCTCTCCGTCGTTCTCCGCCGCGTCGCCGACGGCGTAGCCGAGCGCGTCGATCAGGCCGCTGGCCTGCCGGAGCGTGCTCTCCTTCGCGGAGACCAGGTGGACGTGGGCGCCCTCGCGAGCTGCCGACAGCGCCGCCGTCGCGCCGGCGAGGCCGCCGCCGATCACGACCACGTCCGACTCAATCGCCACCGGCGTCACCCCCGTCCTCGCGGGCGGACACGCCGCCGTCGGCGGCCGCCGGACCGGTCGCGTCGCCGGCGTCGTCCGTCCCGGCGGGCCGCTCGTCCGCGCCGGCGTCGAAGGCCGCGAAGTCCTCCGGGGCGGCGCCGTCGCGGTTGAACGTCGTCGCGTGCAGCAGGTGGTTGAGCATCGCCTGCGAGAGCTGTTCGCCCCACAGCGCGTGGCGCTGGCCCTTCCAGCGTTCCTGCCACAACTCGTCCAGGGCTGCGTCGACGGTCGGCCGGTCGAAGTCGCCGCGCGCGTGGAGCTCGTTCGCCATCCGGTGGGCGCAAAAGCCCCCCTGACAGTTGCCCATCGAGGCGCGGGTGCGCAGGCGGACCGCGTTCAGGTCCGAGCCCGATCCCCCGATGGCGTCCCGTAGTTCCGCGCGGGTGACCGCCTCGCACTGGCAGACGACGGGGTTCGGCTCGTCGGTCTTCAGCACCTCGTCGGCGCGGGAGCCGAGCCGCTGGACGCTCCGGCGGCCGATCGGCGAGCGCAGGCCGAACTCGTCCATGTAGTCGCGCAGCACCGAGAAGTCCTCGCTGCCGGGGAGCGGCCGGTCCGCCGTGGTGCAGTCGGCGTCGACGCCGAGGAGGTCGCAGACGTGGTCTGAGATCTGCTCGGCCATCAGCCGGTAGGTGGTGAACTTCCCGCCGACGATGGAGGTCATCCCCGGGAGGCCGTCGCGCTCGTCGTGGTCGAGCAGGAAGAAGTCCCGCGTGATGTCGGTCGGGTCCTCGGTGCCGGTGCCCGGCGGTTCGTACAGCGGGCGCACCCCCCAGTACGAGCGGATTGTGCGGGCGCCGTCGAGGATCGGCACGAGCTTCGACAGCTCCTCGATCATGAGGTCGACCTCCCACGCCTCCTCGGGGTAGTCCTCGGGGTCGTCGACCTCCTCGTCGGTGGTGCCGAGGATGCAGGTGGTCTCGTGGGGGACGACGATGTCGGCGTCGCCCTTCGGCTTGCACCGGTTGATCACCGTGTCGACCTCGCGGACGTTCATCACGGTCATCACGCCCTTGCTCGGTCGCACCTCCACGTCGACGCCCGCCATGTCGCCGATCCGGCCGGCCCACGCGCCCGTCGCGTTGACGACGTGGTCGGCGTATATCTCCTCGGTGCCGCCCTCGACGCCGTGGACCCGGTTCCCCGCCCCCGACTCGTGGGTCACCTCGACGCCGACGACCTCGCCGTCCTCGACGAGCACGTCGGTGACCGGCGAGTGGGTCTCGATGCGCGCGCCGTGGGCCTCCGCGTCGGCGGCGTTCGCGACGCACAGCCGGAACGGGTCGACGGCCCCGTCCGGTACCCGGATCGCCTTGTCGATGTCGCCCGCGAGGAACGGCTCGACCTCGCGCGCCTCCTCGGCGGTGAGCACCTCCGCGGGAATGCCGCACTCGCGACACCCCTCCAGTTTCTCCCGGAAGTACTCCTCGGTGTCCTCGGGGCGCTTCACGAACAGCCCCCCCGTCATCTCCACGCAGTGGCTCGCGATGTCGCGCAGCACCCGGTTCTCCTCGATACACTCCCGGGCGCTGGCCTGGTCCGAGACCGCGTACCGGCCGCCGCTGTGGAGGAGGCCGTGCATCCGCCCCGTCGTCCCGTGTGTGAGGTTGCCCTGCTCGACGAGCGTCACGTCGACCCCGCGGGTGGCCAGATCGCGGGCCACGCCGCAGCCGGTCGACCCGCCGCCGACGACGAGCACCTCCGTCCGGTCGCTCATAGTATGACTCCGTGTATCACACCCCACGGACGCGCCGGGTATTACGTTATCGATCACCCCATAGTGAACGTAGATAACAGACGGCCGAAAGGTACGGGCGCAGTCAGGCGGTGACCTCGTCCACGCGGCGCCTGACGAGCCGGCGGAACGCCAGCGTCGGGAACCGGGGGTCCACGCGGCTCGGGGGCCGTCCGGGCCCGTCGGCGTCGTCGAGGCGGACGCGCTCGACGATCCCAGTCTCCGCGAGCTCGTAGAGGAACCGCTCCACCGTCGAGGCCGTCAGGTCGACGCGGTCGGCGATCCGGGCGGCGCAGTCGCCCACGGGCGCGCGCTCGGCCGGATCGAGGTCGACCAGACACGCCAGCGTCCGCACCCGGTTCGTCGGGAGCGCGAGCACGCGCCCGAGCGGCACGCACGGCCACGGGACCGCCGCCATGCCGGCCTCGACGGCCTCGTCGTCGAGCGCGCCGTCGCCGTCCGCGGAGGCCGCCTCGACCGCCCCCAGGAGCGCCGAGAGGGCGACGCCGGCGTCGCCCTCGGCCCACTCCGCGAGGCGCCGGACGGCCCCGTGCGCGAGCGCGCCCTGGCCGAGGCCGGCGTCCGCGCGGGCCGCGACCAGGTCCGTGAGCGCCGCCCGCGAGTACGGCTCCACCTCGACGGTCGCCGCGTCGTCGGGCACGCCCACCTCGTCCGGGTCGGCGCGGCCGACGGCGAGCCAGGCGAAGGTCCCCTCGACCGCGTCGAGTCGCTCCGCCACCGTCGGCACGTCCACCGTCTCGGGCTCGCCCGCGTGGTCGGCGACGACCACGACCGGGCCCGCCCCGCGCACGCGCCGCTCCAGGCGCTCGTGGAGCTCGTCGGTGCCCACGCCCCGCCGGGGGACGGACTCGGCCGTCAGCGCGTCCAGCACCGCGTGGGAGAACTCGAACGCCGAGTCGGCCGCCCGGAGGTCCACCCGGACGAACGAGACGCCGGGCGCGCTCGCCCCGCGGGTGGTCGTGTACAGCGCGTCGCCCGTCGAGGGGAGCGTCTCCGCGAGCCGGTCGACGAGCGACACGGTCACGGCCGACTTGCCCGTCCCGCCCGGCCCGTACAGGTAGCCGTTCGGCGGCGCGCGACCGTCGAACACCGGGTCGAGGTGGTCGAGCAGCCGCTCGATCAGCGGCCCCCGCCCGATCGGCTCCTCGGGGTGCCACACCGGACTCAACGGCTCCTCGTCGAGCACGAGGCGGTGGCGGTCACCGGTGCGCTGTCGACGTGCGATGCGGTCCTCGATGTCCATGGGTCGTGGGTGTCGGCCGACGCGGCGGTCGGCTCGACGCGGTCGGTACGCCGCCTACGGGGGCGGGGGTTATACTCGGCCCGGTTTCCGAACGGCCGCGTCGGGGGCGCTCCCGCGACGGGACGCCCGCGGGGGCCGGTTCGGCGTCGGTCGACGGGTGGGGTCGGCCCATTGTTTACTGTTGGTACCCCATGCGTCAGTAACGTTTATAATAGTTCACTATGTTGTGTGGTGGCAAGGGAGCTCGCGGGAGCGAGACCCGGCACGGAGGACACACGAATGGAAGACACGTACGTCGGCGCTATCGACCAGGGAACGACCGGGACGCGGTTCATGGTGTTCGACCACGGCGGGCAGGTGGTCGCGAACGCGTACCGGAAACACGAGCAGATCTATCCGGAGCCCGGGTGGGTCGAACACGACCCCACGGAGATCTGGGAGAACACCCAGGAGGTCGTCACGGCCGGCCTCGACGAGGCCGGCCTCGACGCGACCCAGCTGGAGGCGCTGGGGATCACCAACCAGCGCGAGACCACCGTGGTGTGGGACGCCGAGACCGGCAGGCCCGTCCACAACGCGCTGGTCTGGCAGGACCGCCGGACGACCGACCGGGTCGAGGAACTGCAGGAGGAGGACAAGGTCGAGTGGATCCGCGGGAAGACCGGCCTGGAGGCGGACGCGTACTTCTCGGCGACGAAGACCGAGTGGATCCTCGACAACGCCGAGCCGCTGAAGCTGCAGGCCTCCCGCGGCGAGGACGTCCGCGACCGCGCCGAGAACGGCGAACTCCTGATGGGGACGATCGACAGCTGGCTGATCTACAACCTCACGGGCAACCACATCACGGACGTGACGAACGCCTCGCGGACGATGCTGTACAACATCCGCGACCTGGAGTGGGACGACGAGCTCCTCGACGAGTTCGGGGTCCCGGCGTCCATGCTCCCGGAGGTCCGCCCCTCCTCGGACGAGGCGCTGTACGGCCACACGGACGCCGACGGCTTCCTCGGGGCGGAGATCCCGGTCGCGGGCGCCCTCGGCGACCAGCAGGCGGCGATGTTCGGGCAGACGTGCTTCGACGCGGGCGACGCGAAGAACACCTACGGCACGGGCTCGTTCTACCTGATGAACACGGGCAACGAGGCCGTCGAGTCCGACCACGGCCTGCTCACCACCATCGGCTTCCAGCTGTCCGGCGAGCCCGTCCAGTACGCGCTGGAGGGAGCGATCTTCATCACCGGCGCCGCCATCGAGTGGCTCGAGGACGTCGACCTCATCAACAACGCCGCACAGACGGCGGAGCTGGCCCGGTCGGTGGACTCGACCGACGGCGTCTACATGGTCCCGGCGTTCACGGGGCTGGGCGCCCCCCACTGGGACGGCCGCGCCCGCGGCACCATCGTCGGGATGACCCGCGGCACGCGCAAGGAGCACATCGTCCGGGCGACGCTGGAGTCGATCGCCTACCAGACCCGCGACGTGGCCGAGGCGATGGAGGCCGACTCCGGCGTCGAGACCACGACCCTGCGCGTCGACGGCGGCGCGGTGAAGAACAACTTCCTGTGTCAGCTCCAGTCGGACATCATCCAGACGGACATCGCCCGGCCGGAGGTCGACGAGACCACCGCGCTCGGCTCCGCCTACGCCGCCGGCCTCGCGGTCGGCTACTGGGACACCGTCGACGAGCTGCGGGAGAACTGGCAGGTCGACCGCGAGTTCTCCCCCGAGCGGGAGAGCGAGGAGGTGGACAAGCTGTACGACCGCTGGGGCGACGCCGTCGAGAAGTCGCTCGACTGGGCCAGGGAGGACTGACCGATGTACGACGTACTCCTGCAGGTACCGCTGCTCGGCATGGAGTGGGAGACGTTCCTGCTCCTGTTCATCACCGCGCTCGCCGGCGGCGCGTTCGGCGCCGCCATCGGCGCGCTCCCGGCGTTCATCTTCACGGGATTCGTCGTCTTCCTCGGCGAGGGGCTGGCGATCCTCCAGCGCGAGATCGGCACGCTCCCGGGGGTCAACGCCGGCGAGCTCGCCGCCGGAGTGACCGGCGTGATCGGGTTCGGCGCGGTCACCGGCCCGCACATCGCCTTCGCCGGCGGCGTCGCCGCCTCGGCGTACGCCGGCAAGAAGTACCCCGAGATGGAGCCCGACGGGTGGGACTACCACTTCGGGAAGAACATCCTGTACGCGTTCGGCACCAAGCCGGACATCCTCGCGGTGGGCGCCGTCTTCGGCCTCCTCGGCATGCTCATCAACCGGGTCGGCGCCGCGGTCGGCACGCCGACCGACACCATCGCGCTGTCGGTCGTCCTCACCGCGGTGATCGCGCGCGTCGCCTTCGGGTACCCGATCGTCGGCCGGCCGGCCGGCAAGGGCATCCTCGACATGACGCCGTTCGAGCGCGAGGAGCCCCGCGCGGCCGCCGCCGACGGCGGCGAGGTTCCCGAGGAGCACGAGGGACGGCTCGCCACCGAGCCGTGGCTCCCCCACCAGTACAAGTGGAGCGGCGTCGCCGCGATCGGTCTCGTCGGCGGGATCCTCGGCGGCTACATCTGGATCCAGACGGGGAGCATCTTCCTCGGCTACGCCATCTCGGCGATGAGCCTGCTGTTCCTGCAGCTCGGCGTCGAGAAGATCCCGGTGACCCACCACATCACGCTCATCGGCGCCGTCGGCGCGGTCGTGATCGCCCCGGTCGCCGGGAGCGTCGTCGCGCTGCTGGCGGCCGGCGCCTTCGGCGCGGTCAGCGGCCTGCTGGGCGAGGTGACCCAGCGGATCATGTACGCCCACTCGGGCACCCACGTCGACCCGCCCGCGATGGCCATCGCCATCGCGATGCTGGTCGTCGCGGTGCTGGCGTTCCTCGGAGTGTTACCCAACGCCGGGTACCTCTGAGGCCGCCCGAGTCGCTTCACGGCACGGACTTCCTCCCCGGGCGTCCGAGCCCGATCGCGCGTCGGTTCCCGCCGCCGAACTTATCACCGCGAGTCACCTCCCACACGTCGATGAAGGTCGCACTCGTCACCGTCGGCGACGAACTCCTCGCGGGCGACACGGTGAACACGAACGCCTCGTGGCTCGCCGAGCGCCTGACTGCCCGGGGGGTCGCCGTCGAGCGCGTGACGACCGTCCCCGACCGCGTCGAGGACATCGCGAGCGTGGTGGGCGAGTACCGCGACGCCTACGACGCCGTGCTCGTCACCGGCGGCGTCGGCCCGACCCACGACGACGTGACGATGGACGGCGTCGCCGCCGCCGTCGGCGTCGACCTGGCGGCCAGCGACGAGGCGCTGACGTACCTCACCGAGCACGGCGGCTACGCGGCCGACGACCTCACCGAGGGGACCACCCACGTCCCGGCCGGCGCGCGCGTCATCCACAACGAGGAGGGGGTCGCCCCCGGGTGCGTGATCGACTCGGTGTACGTGTTCCCGGGCGTCCCCGCCGAGATGCACGCGATGTTCGAGTCCGTCGCCGACGAGTTCGCCGGCGACGAGCCCCACGTCGCCACCGTCGAGACGAGCGAGCCCGAGTCGCGCCTGCTCGACCGCCTGGCGGCGGTTCGGGAGCGCTACGACGTCGCCGTCGGCTCCTATCCGGGGGAACACGTCCGCGTGAAGTTCACGGGCACCGACGAGGCGCTCGTGCGGGAGGCGGCCGCGTGGTTCCGCGAGCGCGTCGAGGGCGTCGAGGCGGAGGGCGACGGCGCCGTCCCGACTGACGAGCGCTGATCGAAGGTGGTCAGTCGTCGACGGGATCGACGCCGACGATCTCGAACCGGGCGCCGCCGTCGGTCCCCTCGGTCACCGATATCTCCCAGCCGTGGGCGGAGACGACCTGCTGGATGATCGTGAGCCCCAGTCCGGTGCCGTCCTCATCGGTCGTGTACCCGTCGTCGAACACCCGGTCGGCGTCCTCCGCCGGGATCCCGGGGCCGTCGTCCTCCACGTAGATCCCGGAGCCGTCGTCGAGGTCGCCGACCCGAACCGTTACCTCGGGGCCCGCGTGCTCGATCGCGTTGCGGAAGAGGTTCTCGAACACCTGCTGGAGCCGGCTCCAGTCGCCCATGACGGTGCGGTCGGTGTCGACCGCCAGCGTCGCCGACTCCCCGTTCACGACCGACCAACAGGTCCGTACGAGCTCCCCGAGGTCGACCGCCTCGCGCTCGCCGATCGTCTTCCCCTCGCGGGCGAGAAACAGCAGGTCGTCGATCAGCGTCTCCATCCGGTCGACCGCGTCCCGACAGCGGCGGAAGTGCTCGGGGTCGCCCGTC
Organism: Halobaculum sp. EA56; assembly: GCF_051195075.1. Classification (NCBI taxonomy): domain Archaea; kingdom Methanobacteriati; phylum Methanobacteriota; class Halobacteria; order Halobacteriales; family Haloferacaceae; genus Halobaculum; species Halobaculum sp. EA56. The sequence goes on along the minus strand of NZ_JBNTJX010000012.1, from coordinate 14,359 downwards.
TCCTCGGCCAGCCGGAGGTAGCCGTCGAGGATGCCGAGTGGGTTCCGGATGTCGTGGGAGACGACGCGGGTGAACTCCTCCAGCTCGTCCCGCTGGCGCTGCATCCGTTCGGTCGCCCGCGTCTGGAACAGCTCGTACCCGACCCACTGCGCCATCAGCTCCACGAACGTCTCCTCGGCCTCGGAGAACGGCCGGTCGCGTTCCTCTGAGTCGGCGAAGCAGAAGGTGCCGTACACCTCACGGTTCACGACGACCTTGGCGCCGATGTACGCCTCGAGCCCGAACTCCTCGTAGGCGGCGTCGTTCTCCCACCCCTCCACGCTCGCGTTCTGGACGGTCAGCGCCCGATCCATGTCGATGGTGCGCCGACAGTACGCCTTCGAGAGCGGACAGCTCCGCCCGGCCTGCAGCTTCTCGTGGTCGCCCACGGCGTCGACGATCTCCTGTGTGTCGTCGCTGATCTCGGTGAGGAACCCGGTCTCCACGCGGAGATACGTGCGACCCAGCTCCAACAGCTCCGGGAGCTTCTGCTCGAAGGTGCGTTCCTGCTCGGCGGTGGTCCGATACATCCGCCGAAGCGCCTCGTCCTCCGACAGATCGGTTCTACTCATCGCGGATCACGGTTCGATTGGAGGACCACGGTGGCGGGCTCAGATAAAACGTCCGCCGCGGGCGGCCGGGAGTCGGCGGTCCGGTCGCGTCGGCCGGGGGCCACCCTACCGGTAGAGGTACGCCAGCCAGCCGACGACGATCAGGAGACTGACGACCAGCACGACGCCCGCGACGAGCGTCGTCGGGAGCGCGACCTCCGAGCCGGACTCGGCGACGAGCGGAAGCGGATTCATGCCCGAGGCTGGGACCGACCGGCGTATAAACGTGTATATCCCCGCCGGCGATGGGTCGGAGCCGGTCGGCTCCACGCGGCTGGTCCCCCCGAGCACACGGCTCGCTCCGCCGCCGGTCCCGGCTCAGTCGTCGTCCGTCCGCGCGACGGCGTCCGGGTCGTAGCCGTCCGCGAGGGCGTCGAGCGCCTCGTGGTGGCGGGTGGTGTGCGGCGCCGTCAGCGGCGACACCGAGACGCGGCCCTCGACGACGGCGCGGCGGTCCGTGCCGACGGGGTCGGGGATGTCGCCCTCCAGCATCCGGTCCCACGTCCGGTCGATCAGGTCCACGTGGTCGCCGTCGTGCTCGGCGCCCATGTCGTACAGCGTCGACGGCCGCGTGACCTCCATCCGCGTCGGCGCCTCGCCGTCCCCGGTCCAGGGCGCGTTCACGTTCAGGTAGTCGGCCTCCGCGAACACGCCGGCCTCGGGCGCCCGACGGACGAGGTAGCGGGCCGCCGACGCCGCCTCCCGGTAGTCCGCGGGGTCGCTCGCCTTCTCGCGCCAGTCGTCGCCGCTCCCCCCGGGCACGTACAGCGAGACGGCGATCGCCGGGACGCCGAAGAACGCCGCCTCGACGGCGGCGGAGACGGTGCCGGAGCGCCCGAGGACGTACGCCCCGATGTTCGCGCCCTTGTTGCAGCCTGCGACGACGATGTCGGCGTCGGGACACAGCGACCCCAGTCCCGCGACCGTGCAGTCGGCGGGCGTGCCCTCGATGACGTACCCGAGGTCGTGCTCGCGCACCGCCACCCGTCGCGAGAGCGTTCGCCCCACCGCCGACTGGTCGTCCGCCGGGGCGACCGCGATCACCTCGCACACCGCGTCGAGGGCGTCGTACAGCGCGCGAAACCCCGGGCTCTCGATGCCGTCGTCGTTCGTCAGGAGGACGCGGGGCCCGTCGCCGGAACTCATTGTGTCCGCCTGGGCCGGCGGCTCCAAAAACGCGCCGCTTGCGCGGGGACCCCGCCCCGCCCGCGGCATCGGGACCGGCCGACCGTCGGACGGCCGGAATCGGCTCCGGTCCGGTCCGTCGGGTCGCCCCGCGGGTGGCCCGCTCAGACGATCGGGTCGCCGTCGTCGGTCTCCGAGGGCCCGCCCTCGCTCGACGGCGGCGCCCCCGCCGGGCCCGCCTCGTCCGACGCCGCGGGGCCGTCGTCGCGCGATCCCGGGAGCGGGAGGGCGGCCTCGCTCGCGGCGGCCCGGAGGACGACCACGTCGTTGACCCCCCGCACGAGGCGGAACGGGACCCGGACGCCCGCCGCGCCCGACGGGAGCCCGCCGACGGTCCCCTCGGCGACGTCCGAGAGCGCGAGTTCGACCGGGGTCTCCCCATCCAGGTCGACGACGACGTCGGTCACCCGGCCGACGCGCGCGCCGTCCGCGGTGTACACCTCCTTGTCCGCGAGCGCGGTGACGGGGACGGGCTCGGATGGCATGTCGACCGAACGCTTCGCCGCCTGTCACTTAATCCCTTCCGGCGTCGGGTCGACCCGGCCCGCGCGACCGTCGCGGACCGCAACGCACAGGGGCGGCGGCCGAGACACGCCGGTATGGGACTCGGAAGCACGGCCAAGAAGCTCCAGACGGTCGCCGACCTCGCCGAGAAGCTGTACGCGAAGGTCAACGAGATCCGCGAGCGCGTGGAGTCGATGCAGGAGGGCGTCCGGAACACCGAGGAGCGCGTCGGGACGCTGGAGCGCGACCTCGCCGAACAGCGGGCGGTCGTCGAGGCGCTGGCCGAGGCGGAGGGGATCGACGTGGACGCCGTCCTCGAGGACGCCGACCTCCCCGCCGCCGACGCCGACGGCGACGGCGGAACGGACGCGGCCGGGACGGAGACGACGGCCGCCGAGGACACGGGCGACACCTGACCGGGGCCGCTCCGCCCCGCGCCCGGGTCACGCCGCACGCGGTGACCCGTGCTGTAACCGCTCAGCCCGCCCCGAACCGGGGGCCGCCGCGACCCCGCCGGCCCCGTCGGCGGTTTCGGATAGAAAGATACGTGTTCGTCGGCAATCGTTGCCAGGGTATGACCACGCACCGCGAGCCCCTCGACTCCGTGCTGGAGACGGTCGGGGAGACGCCGCTCGTCCGGGTCCACGCCGCGCCCGAGGGGGTGCCGGTGTACGCGAAGCTGGAGTCGTTCAACCCCGGCGCGTCGGTGAAGGACCGCATCGGGAAGTACATGCTCGAACGGATGCTGGAGGAGGGGACCATCTCCCCGGGCGGGACGGTGATCGAGCCGACCGCCGGCAACACCGGAATCGGCTTCGCGGTCGCGGCGGGCCAGCTCGACGTGAACGCGGTGTTCGTCGTCCCCGAGCGCTTCAGCGTCGAGAAGCAGCAGCTCATGCGCGCGCTCGGCGCCGAGGTGGTGAACACGCCCAGCGAGGACGGCATGAGCCGGGCCATCGAGCGCGCCCACGAGCTCGCGGCGGAGCTCGACGACGCCGTCGTCCCGCAGCAGTTCCGGAACCCCCTGAACGCGGAGGCGCACTACGCGACGACCGGGCCGGAGGTGTTCGACGCGCTCGACGGCGAGGTCGGCGCGATCGTCGCGGGCATGGGCACCGGCGGGACGCTGATGGGGATGGCCGACTACGCCCGCGACCGGGGCTCGGAGGCCCGGATCGTCGGCGTCCAGCCCGAGGGGTCGACGTACGGCGAGCTCCTCGGCGAGGACCCCGAGGAGGCCGAGTACAAGACCGAGGGGATCGGCACCCACGACGTGTCGACGAACGAGCTGGTCGACCCGGAGACGCTGGACGACCTGAAGACGATCCCCGACCGCGCGGTCCACGAGGAGATGGCGCGGCTCGCCCGCGAGGAGGGGCAGCTGGTCGCCTCCAGCGCGGCCGCGAACTCCCTGGCGGCGATCGAGGTGGCCGAGGAGATCCGCGACGGCGACGTGGACGCGCCCCACGACACGGTGGTCACGGTGTTCGCCGACTCCAGCGAGCGCTACCTCTCGAAGGGCGTGTACCGGGACTTCGAGGAGTGGACGGGGTAGCCGGCGGCGTCGCTCCGGCGCGGAGCCGGGCCCGCCGGGAGCGATCGCGGCGGTGACAGCGAGTAGACGACCCGCGCGTCCGCGTTCACTCGCCCCGCGCGAGGTCGCGTTCGAGCGCGCGGACGTTCCGGCGGTTGAGCTTCACGACCGCGTCGAGGGCGTCCCCCACGACCGGGACGGAGCCGACGGCGAGGTCGACGGCGACGGACACGAGCATCACGGCGAGCGTCCGGCGGCGCGCGCCCAGCCGGTACGCCTCCCAGACGACGACGAGCGCGAGCAGCGTCGCCAGGACGTCGCCGACGACGGGGACCAGCCCCGCGAGCGCGTCGACGCCGACGCGGTAGCGGACCACGGGGAGTTCGACGGCGTCGTCGAGCAGCCGGGCGACGCCGCGGGCGCGCCTGAGGCGGCGGGCGTCCGCCCGCGTCGACGCGAGCGTCTCGGCGGGGAGTTCCGCGAACGTCGTCGCCTCCGACGCGCCCCGCCCGGGCATCAGAGCTTGGACTCGGCGTCGTCGGCCAGTTCCTCCATGCGCTTGCCGACGCGGCCGGCGTTGGAGAACTCGTCCTCGGACATCGCGTTCGCGAGCGCGTTGCCGAGCACGAAGACGGCGTGTTTGTGCTCGCTCTTCGACTTGTGGACGTGGGAGGGGTCGACGTCGAGTTCGTGGTACGGCTCGAACAGCCCCTCGTCCACCTCCTCGCGGGCGGAGAAGTGCTCCATGATGGTCACCATCTGCTCGTGGAGTTCGAGGAGTTCGTCCTTGTGCATACGCGCCGCTTGGCCGTTCTACGGGTTAAGCGTTGTTCGTGTCGCACTCGCACGGCCCGCGAGCCGGCCGGAACACGGGGCGACGGGGGCGACTACGGGACCGGGGGACCGGCGCGCCCGGGCGGTCAGAAGACGTACTCGTCCTCGTGGCCCATCATCCCGTCGTCCTCGAAGCCGGGCTCCGCCTCGCTGTCCTGCGGTCCGCTCGTCTTGTACGCCTTCATCCCGGTTGAGATCAGCTCCTCGATCGCCTCCTCCCGGTTGACGAACTCGCCCTGCTCGACCATCTGGGCGATCTGCATCTCGAGGTGCTCCGGGACCGTGATCTCGACTTTCGGCATCTACGCGGGGCTTGACGGACGTGCTATTTAAAACCTGCGGGGGTTCTTTGCGAGTGTAGAAAGTGATATTTTGCTTCCGCGTTGTTCGCTTCCGTCGAGAGCAATATCCTTGTTCGTATCCCGAATTCCGACGGCGCCCTCGTCGGCGCCGTAGCGGTCGACCGCCGTTCGGCGGGGGCGTCGCGCACGCCGCCGGAGCCGACAGTCTCAGGTGAGCGCGGCGGCTTTCTCGCACCATGAGCAGCGACGTGTCCGACCGGACGGACCTCTACGAGGAGTTCTCGGACGAGCGACTCCCGCCGGGCCAGCGCAAGACCGACCGGTTCCCGGTCCTCTCGAAGTCGGGGACGCCCGACTGGAACCGCGACGACTGGCGCTTCGAGGTGTGGGGCGCCGTCGAGGAGGACCTGACGTTCACGTACGACGAGTTCCGCGACCTCCCGGCGGAGACGCAGCGGCAGGACTTCCACTGCGTCACCGGCTGGTCGAAGTTCGACTGCGAGTTCACCGGCGTCCCCTTCCCCGACGTCGCCGAGCTCGCCGGCGTCCGCGACGACGCCGAGTGGGTCATGTTCCACGCGCTCGACGGCTACACCACCGACCTGCCGCTGTCGGAGTGCGACCGCGAGGAGGTCATGTTCGTCTACGACTACGACGGCGACCGGCTCCCCGACGACCACGGCGGCCCGCTCCGGGTCGTCACGCCCCACAAGTACGCGTACAAGGGCGCCAAGTGGGTGACCGGCGTCGAGTTCCTCACCGAACCCGAGCGGGGCTACTGGGAGAAGCGGGGGTACTCGGACACCGCCAACCCCTGGAACGAGGAGCGGTACAGCTAGAGCGAGACGCGAGCGAAGCGAGCGTCTCGGCTGACGGCGGCGAGGTCCCCGTGCCGAGCCGCCCAAAAAGAAAGCGAGGTCGAGCGAAGCGAGACCTCGGAAGGTCGGCGGCGAGGTCTGCGCGGCCGAACAGCTGTGAGACCGCGACACCGAGCGGCGAGCGAAGCGAGCGTCTCGATGAACGGCGGAGCGGTCCTCGTGCCGCGCCGCCCAGAAAGCGAGCGAGGGCGGCCCCGGGGAGACGCCGGCGGGAGGTCCCGAACCAACGGCGTAAAGAGCGGCCCGCCCCTATCGCGTCCAATGAACCCGCCGGACGGCGAGGCGCGGGCCGCGCTCCGCCCCCACGCGGACGCGGCGCTCGTGAGTCGCAGTTGCGAGGTGGCGGACGTCTCGTTCGGCTCGTTCCTGGCGGCCGGGGACCGACACCGGGTCCACTGGGCCGCCCCCGACGGGCTGGAGGTCGTCGGCGGCGGCGCGGCCGCGCGGCTCGTCGCGGACGGCCCCGACCGGTTCGAGACCCTCCGGGAGAAGGCGGAGACCCTGTTCTCGACCGTCGACCACGAGGGTCCCGAGGCGACCCGCCCGCGGGTGTTCGGCGGGCTCGCGTTCGGACCCGACCACGACGCCGACGGGGTGTGGGCGGGCTTCCCGAGCGCCTCGTTCACGCTCCCGGCGGTCCAGCTCACCCGCGCCGACGACGGCACCTACCTCACCGTGACCCGCTACGGTCCGGACGCCGACGCCGAGGGGGCCGCCGACGCGCTGGCGGACGCCCGCGAGCGGCTGTCGGACCTCCCGATGATGCGCCCGCGCGGCGAGAAGCCCGGCGTCGAGCGCACCGAGTGGCTCGTCGACCGCGCGGAGTGGACCGAGCAGGTGGCCAGCGTCGTCGACCGCATCCGCGCGGGCGACCTCCGCAAGGCGGTGCTGGCGACCGCGCTCCGGGTGGAGCTGGCCGCCGAGATAGACATCCCCGACACGCTCGGTCGGCTCCGGCGCACCTACCCCGAGTGCTACCGCTTCCTCGTCCAGCCGACCGACGGGAACGGCTTCTTCGGCCCGCCGCCCGAGCGGCTCGTCCGCCGCGAGGGGGAGGTCGTCGAGACGGAGGCCCTGGCGGGGTCGATGCCCCGCGGCGACACGCCCGAGGCGGACGCCGAGTTCGCCCGCTCGCTGCTGGAGTCGGAGAAGCTCCAGCACGAGCAGCGCGTCGTCGTCGACACGGTCTGCGAGCAGCTGGACGCGTTCGGCACCGTCGGCGAGGGCGACCAGGGGGTCAGGAAGCTCACGAACATCCAGCACCTCCAGACGCCGATCACCGCGGTGCTCGACGACGAGGACACCCACGTCCTCGAGCTCGTCGAGGCGCTCCACCCCACGCCCGCCGTCGGCGGCCTCCCGCTCGACGCCGCACTGGCGACCATCCGCGAGACGGAGTCGTTCGACCGCGGCTGGTACGCCTCGCCGGTCGGCTGGTTCGACGGCGCCGGCGACGGCGAGTTCGCGGTCGGCATCCGCTCGGGCGTCGCCGGCGGGCGCGAGGCGACGCTGTTCGCCGGCAACGGCATCGTCGCCGACTCCGATCCCGACGACGAGTGGGACGAGCTCCAGCCGAAGGTCCGACCGATCATGGACGAACTCGAACGCGACGACTGAGGCGGGGCGCTCGGACCCGGCCGAACGACTAACTCCCGCCGCCGCGAGCGCCCGCGACCTCGGGGTCCACGAGGTGCACGCCTACGACGAGTCGATCGCCGACCGGCTCCGCGCGGTGCTCGACGGGATGGACGCCGAGCGCGTCGCGCTCAACTACGACCGCGACGACGTCGTCGCCGACAGCCTCTCGCACGGGCTGTTCCTGCGCCTGCGCGAGTCTCTCCCCGACCGCGAGTTCGTGCCGTCGGGCGACCTCGTCCGGCGCCTCCGCGGGGCGAAGTCCGAGACGGAGTTCGAGCGGATCCGGCGCGCCGCCGAGGCGACCGAGGAACTGCTCCAGACCGCGGCGGCGACGTGGACGCCCGAGACGACCGAACGCGAGTTCGTCGACTTCCTCCACGAGCGGATGCGCGAGCGCGGCCTCGACTCGGCGTGGGCGTGGGACTACTGCCCGACGGTCCACATGGGCGACCGGGAGGTGGGCCACACCCTCCCCGCGGACCACACCGTCGACGAGGGCGACCTCCTCCACGTCGACTTCGGCGTCCGCCGGGAGGGGTACGCCGCCGACATCCAGCGCCTGTGGGTACGCGGCGGGGCGAGCGAGGGCCTGCGCGCGGCGTTCCGGGACGTGCGCGCCGCCATCGACGCCGGCCACGGCGCGCTGGCGGCCGGCGCCGTCGGCCACGAGGTGGACACCGCCGCGCGCGCGGAGCTGACCGACCGCGGCTGGCCCGCCTTCGAGCACGCCTTCGGCCACCAGGTGGGCCGGGCCGCCCACGACGTTCACGAGAGCTCCGCTCTCGTGAGCCAATCAGAACGCGCCGCGTTCTGATGACGGGGGCACCCTGCTCGGGCCGGAGTGGGACCGATACGGCGAGGCCCCTCGCCACGAGGTCAGCCCGGGCGAGGTGTACACGATGGAGTTGGGCGTCGAGACGGAGTGGGGGTACGTCGGCCAGGAGGAGATGGTCCGCGTCACGGAGTCCGGCACCGAGCGGGTCGTGGCGCCACAGACCGCGCTCCGGACGCTGTGAGGCGAGGGACCGGGACCGGCGGACCGCTCCGCCGCCGCCGGCGTCGCCGCGGCCGGCCTCGTCGCCGGGCGCGCTCGCGTCGCGTCGCGGCACCACGGCGGCACGGTCAAGTACGACCCGGACACAGCGCCGGTGTGAACCTCACGCCGGACCTCGCGCTCGTCTCGCGCGCGGCGGTCGTCGCCGCGGCCGTCCTCGCGGTCGCGCTCACGGTCGCGCTGGACCGCCTCGCGGGCGCCGACCGCGGTCCGACCCTCCGGCGGCGGCTGGTCCTCGGCGTGCCGTGGGGGACGCTGACCGTCGCTGCGCTCGTCCTCGCGGTGTACCTGTTCGTCCAGGGCGGGTGGGACCACTGGTACCGCCCCGTCGTGCTGCCGTTCCGGGCGTGGTCGTACCTCGCGCCGCTCGGCGTCGCCGTCTCGGCGTTCGCCCACGCCGGGCCGGGCCACCTCCTCGGGAACCTGTTCGGCACGCTCGCGGTCGCGCCGCTCGTGGAGTACGCCGTCGGCCACTTCCCCCGACGCCGGGGGGCGTCGTCGTTCGGGTCCGCCCGGAGCAACCCCTTCGTCCGGGCGTTCGTGCTGTTCCCCGCGGCGGTCGTCGCCGCGGGGCTGTTCTCCGGCGCGTTCGCGCTCGGCCCGGTGATCGGCTTCTCGGGCGTCGTCTTCGCGTTCGTCGGCGCCGCGCTGCTGTATCGCCCGCTGGGCACGGTCGTCGCGCTGTCGGCGGCGGGCGCGCTCTCGACCGGCTACCGGGCGCTCGCGAACCCGGTCGTCGTCGCCTCGGGGCGGTCCGCCTACATCACGCCCTGGTGGGCCGACATCGCGATCCAGGGGCACGCGCTGGGCCTGCTCGTCGGGGTCCTGCTCGCCGCGTGGCTGGCGGCCGCCCGCGGCGACGACCTGCCGCGGCCGCGACGGCTCGCGCTCGGCGCCCTGCTCGTCGGCGTCGAGCAGTCGCTGTGGGCGGTGTACTGGTTCCGCGGCGGCGAGACGTTCGTCCTCTATCGGGGGATCGGGGTGGCCCTCGTCGCGCTGTCGGCGGTGCTGGTCGCCGCGCTCGCAGTCGGGCGGGGCGCCCCGCCCGCGGACTCGATCCGGGCGGCGCTCCGGTCGCTCACGCCGCGTCGGGGGTCGGTCGCCGTCCTCCTGGTCGTGCTCGCGGCGCTGTCGGGGCCGGCGCTGTTCGTGAACCTCGTGGCCGTCAGCGACGTGCCGCTGCCGGGCGACCCCGTCGAGGTGCGCGGCTACGCCGTCACCTACGCCGAGGACGTGGAGAACGGCATGGTGTCGGTCGTCGACGTGGAGGCGTTCGGCGAGACGACGAGCGTCAACACCTCGGGGGTGATCGTGCGCAACCCCGACCGCGGGGTGTGGACGACCGCCGTCTCGAAGGGGCGGCTCGCGTTCGCCGGGCGACAGCGGGTCGTCCTCGGCGGCGTCGGCTGGCGGGAGGTCGTCCTCGTCGAGCGCCGCGGGTGGACGACCGTCGGCGGCGACGGCCCCGCCTACCGCGTGACGCTCTCGTACGACGGGGAGACGCGGCTGGCGTTCCTGTCGAACGCCTCGCGCGCGGAGCCCCGGATCGAGGGCCGGGCCGTGTCGGTCGTCCCCACCGAGTCGGGCTTCGAACTGCTGGTCGTCGGGGGCAACCGGACCGCGCGGGCGCCGATCCCCGGGGCGAACGAGACGGTGACGGCCAACGGCCTCCGGTTCGAACGCGACGGCCGTGCGGTGTTCGCGCTCGCCGGCGAGGGGAACGCCTCGACCGGCAACGTCACCGGGACGCGGGTCAGGGTGGCGACGAGGGAACGGTACGGCGGGCGGAACGGGTGAGCAGCGACGCCCGCGGCCGGCGAACGTGGGGGTGCGGGACGGGGAGAGAACGCGGGACGAGGAAGGGAGCGGGACGGAGGGGCGTGCGACCCGTTTCAGTCGCCGCCGCGGTTCCACTCGATCCGGAACACCTCGGCGTCGATGTCGGCCGACTCGCTGGTCTGGTGGTCGTACGTCCGGTCGAGCGTGAGCGTCGCGGCGAACGCGTCGGTCACGCGGCCCCCCTCGTCGGCGGCGAACGCCTCGACGAACTCGCGGCTCCCCTCGTTGTGGACCGAGTAGGAGACGTCCGCGAGGTCCGCCACCGTCCCGAGGAACGCGCGGTCGGCGTGTTCGTTGCCCGCCTGGGCGCCGAATGGGGGGTTCATGATCGCCGTGACCCGGCCGGACTCCGCCGCGTCTGCGTCGTCGGCGTCTGCGTCGTCGGCGTCCGCGGCGTCGGAGCCGGCGGCGTCCGCGCCCCCGCGGACCAAGCGGTCGCGGGTCAGCGGCGGACGCGTCGCGTCGGCTTGCACCCAGTGGACCTCGGTCCGGGCGCCCACGCGGCGCTCGTTGGCGCGCGCGACTGCCAGCGCGCCGGCGTCGAGTTCGACGCCGACGACCCGGCGGGCGCCCCGGAGGGCGGCGCCGAGCGCGAACATGCCCGTGCCGGCGCCCAGGTCGAGGACGGTGCGGCCGGCCACGTCGCCGCGGAGGTCCGCGAGGTGGACGACGTGGGCGGCCACGTCGGCGGGCGTGGGGTACTGTTCGAGGCTGGCGGTCGGGTCGGCGAAGCCGGCGACGACCGCCAGTTCGCCCTCGAGCGCGCGACGGGTCGACACCGCCTACGCGTCGACCGGGCCGTCGACGGTCAGCGAGACGCCCTCGCGCTCGGCCCGCTCGGCGAGCGCCTCCAGCGCCGGCGTCACCTTCGTCTCGTCGCCCACGGCGTCGGCCTCGACGACGAGCTCGCCGGCGCCCAGGTGCCCGGCGGCCCGGACGAACGAGCGGAGGCGGTCGGCCTCCCGCTGCGTCTCGAAGGAACAGTCCGCGGAGAAGTCCGCCTCGACGCGCAGGCCGGCGGGGACGTACCCCTCCTCGGCCAGCGCCGCGCGCAGGTCGCGCAGGTCGGCCGGCGCCGTCGACTCCAGCGCGCCGGCGTCGATGGTCACCGGCTCCGCGTCCACCGGTTCCGCGGTGTCGACCGCCCGCCGGACGTGCGTGCTCGCGTGCGTGCTCATGGATCAACGACACACGCCGGTAATACAAAAGCGTTTGTAAATGCGCGATAGTTATTACCCTGGACGGAGGTACGCGGCGGCGCGGGCGAAGACGGTCGGGAACGGGAGGAGGGGCGACCTGCGTGCCGGGACGGGACGTTCGGCGACGACCGGTCCGAACCGGCGCGCGCGGCGGCGACGCGGCGGATCCCGGCCGCGAACTCCCGGGTGACATACCTATCGGTTCGTCGTTACCCCCTGTATCGCCCGTTCTCGCGCCATTCGGCGCCTCTGTACGCCGTCTCCCGGTTTCGCGGGGCGCAAAAGGTTTAAATACGAGCCGCGACAGAAGACTTATTAATGGAAGGTCCGAGCCGACAGCGACAGCGGGAGAGCGGCGAGTCGGAGAAGGAATCGGACGAGACACTCACGTGCCCGGAGTGTTCCAGCAGCGAGGTGGTGATGGACGCGGACCAGGGCGAGTTGGTCTGTGACGACTGCGGGCTGGTTCTGGACGAGCGCCAGATCGACCGCGGCCCGGAGTGGCGGGCGTTCAACCACTCCGAGCGGCAGTCGAAGTCCCGGGTGGGCGCCCCGGTGACCGAGACGATGCACGACAAGGGGCTGACGACCACCATCGACTGGAAGGACAAGGACGCCTACGGCCGGTCGATCAGCTCGGAGAAGCGGTCGCAGATGCACCGCCTGCGCAAGTGGCAAGAGCGCATCAGGACCAAGGACGCCGGCGAGCGCAACCTCCAGTTCGCCCTCTCGGAGATCGACCGCATGGCGAGCGCCCTCGGCGTCCCCCGCTCGGTACGCGAGGTCGCCTCCGTCATCTACCGACGGGCGCTCAAGGAGGACCTCATCCGGGGGCGCTCCATCGAGGGCGTCGCCACGGCGGCGCTGTACGCCGCCTGCCGACAGGAGGGCATCCCGCGGTCGCTCGACGAGGTCGCGGAGGTCTCCCGCGTCGAGCAGAAGGAGATCGGCCGGACCTACCGCTACATCTCCCAGGAACTCGGGCTGGAGCTGAAGCCGGTCGACCCCAAGCAGTTCGTCCCGCGCTTCGCCTCCGCGCTCGGCCTCAGCGAGGAGACGCAGGCGAAGGCGACGGAGATCATCGACGTGTCCGCCGAGCAGGGGCTGCTGTCGGGGAAGTCGCCGACGGGCTTCGCGGCCGCCGCCATCTACGCGGCCTCCCTGCTGTGCAACGAAAAGAAGACCCAGCGCGAGGTCGCCGACGTCGCCCAGGTCACCGAGGTCACCATCCGCAACCGCTACCAGGAGCAGATCGAGGCGATGGGCTTCCGCTGACGCGCGCCGCGGACAGTACCGTACTGCCGTCCCGAATCGGAATATCCTCCCGTCCACCCCGCCACCCTTCGTTCGACGCCCGCGTCGCCAGCGCAGGGGCCGTCCCCCCGCCCGGTTCGCCTCACTCCTCGACGAACACGACGACGCTGCGGTCCCACAGCCCCAGTTTCAGGTCGTACTGCCGGTAGCCGTCGAGGTTCTCGTTCACCGAGACGCGCCGGGCGGGCGTGGTAACGACGACCGGCGGCGCCGCCTCCCCGAACCGGCTCGCCGAGCGGACGCTCGTCACGTCCGCGTCCATCCGCTCGAAGTACCACTGCAGGGGGAGCCGCGCCCCCCACGCGTCCCGGTCGGCGGGCTCGACCGGCGGGAGCGCGTACTCCTGGCGGGTGTAGAAGCGGTCGCCGACGTAGGCCACGTCCGCGCCGGCGGCGCCGTCGTCGGCCGCGATCGCCGACCCGGCGGCCGCGAGCATCGGGTCCAGGTCCGAGGAGGGCTGGGCGAACTGCGCGAACTCCGAGTCCGGGGAGGGCTCGGCGTAGACCCCCGCGGCGGTGGCGCCGTAGCCCGCGACCCCGGCGGCGGCGACGAGCAGCACGGCCGCCAGCAGCGCCGGCTCCGCGGGCGCGGCCCGCGCGCGGAGCCCGCGGACGACCCACGCGAGCGCGACGGCGCCCGGGAGCGCGAGCAGCGGGACGACGTGGACGGCGGTCCACGGCTCCACGCCCATCGAGGCGATGGGGAACGCCAGCAGGCCGAAGCCGGCCGCGTAGCCGCCGAAGGCGACGACGCCCCGCGTTCCGGCGCGGTAGCGCTCGCGGAGGAAGCCGACGAGGCCGAGCGCGACGGCCGGCCACGCCGTCGCGAGCAGGGTGCGGACGTATCCCGCGACCGCCGGGATGAACGAGTTGCCGCGGGCGGGGGGCGCGAGCCGGTCGGCGAACCGGAGGGAGACGAACCGCTCGGGCGCCTCGACGAACGCGAACGACACCGCCGCCGGCAGCGTCGCCGGGTCCCACAGCCCCGGCCCCACGCCGCCGCCGCGGGGTGCGAACACGAGGAGGGCGACGCCGAGGAAGACGAACAGCGCCCGCGCCAGCGGCGTCGCGTTCCCGCGGAGCCACGCGGCGCCGGCGCCGAGGCGCTCGGCCGCCGCGGCGGGCGTTCCCCGGACGCGCGCCTCGTCGAGCGCGAGTCCGGCCGCCAGCAGCCACAGGGGGAGATACACGACGGCGAAGCCAGAGGAGCCGAGCGCGAGCGGGAGCGCGGCCGCCGACAGGTACAGCGGCCACCGGGCGCCCGTGTCGCGGTGGCGGACGGCGCCGCCGACGACGAGCAGGCCGAACCCGGCCGCGAGCACGTCGCCCCGGAGGAACCGCGAGTAGTACAGCAGCAGCGGCGACCCCGCCAGCAGGACCGCGAGGCCGACCGTCTCGTCGTCGCGGAGCGTCCCGCGGAACAGCAGCG